>NZ_LDUL01000002.1:0-150456 GCF_001043615.1 Burkholderia sp. LK4 | reverse complement strand
GACGCTGCGGCCCGACGGCAGGAAGCGCGACAGAAAGTCGAAGCGGCCCGGGCGGGCGCGGCCGGCGCCGGCGCTCGCGGCGCCGGTCGGCACCGGCGCGGACGGATTGGAGGCGGAGGTTCTCATCGCGTCGTCCTCACTGCGTCAGCACGACGCCGCTGGCCGGCGACCACGACACGAACACGTCGTCGTTCCACGCCGGCGCGTTGTCGTTCATCAGGTGCGAGCTCGACAGGTTCGACACCACCGTCTTGCCGCTCGGCAGGCGCACGTGGTACAGCGAGTAGCTGCCCATGTACGCGATGTCGGTCACGACACCGCGTGCCCAGTTGTGTTTCGAGCCCGGTTTCTCGCGCGACACGTGCACGCGCTCCGGGCGCACCGAGATGCCGACCGGCATCCCGAGCGGGCCCGTCACGCCGTGGCTCACGTACATGCGCGCCTCGAGGTCGTCGCTCTCGACGAAGATATGGTCGGGTTCGTCCTCGACCACGCGTCCCTCGAACAGGTTGGTCGAGCCGATGAATTCGGCCGAGAAACGGCTGTTCGGGTATTCGTAGACTTCGCCGGGCGAGCCGATCTGCACGATCTTGCCTTCGCTCATCACCGCGAGGCGGCTCGCCATCGTCATCGCCTCTTCCTGGTCGTGCGTGACCATCACGCAGGTCACGTCGACCTTCTCGATGATGTTCACGAGTTCGAGCTGGGTCTTCTGGCGGATCTTCTTGTCGAGCGCGGACATCGGCTCGTCGAGCAGCAGCAGCTTCGGGCGCTTGACCAGCGAGCGCGCGAGCGCGACGCGCTGCTGCTGACCGCCGGAGAGCTGATGCGGCTTGCGCTTCGCGTACTTGCTCATCTGCACGAGCGCGAGCGCGTCGGCCACGCGTTCCCGGATCTCGTTCTTCGGCGTGCCTTCCTGCTTCAGGCCGAACGCGACGTTCGATTCGACCGTCATGTGCGGGAACAGCGCGTACGACTGGAACATCATGTTGACCGGGCGGCGGTACGGCGGCAGCGACGCGAGATCCTCGCCGTCGACGAAGATCTTGCCGGAGGTGGCCGTTTCCAGCCCGGCGAGCATGCGCAGCAGCGTCGACTTGCCGCAGCCCGAGCTACCGAGCAGCGCGAACAGTTCGTTCTTCGCGATCGTCAGGTTCACGTTGTCGACGGCCGTGCTGTCGCCGAATTTCTTCACGACGTTTTCGATGCGCACGAAGGCGTCGTTCGGCTCGAGCATGTGCGTCGTCGGTCGATGCATCGCATCAGGTGTACTGAATGAATCCCGTTTCATGATGGTCCGTTTCAAGCAGGTAAGCGAATCTCAGGCGTCAAGCGCGACCGGCGGCAGTCGAGCGGTGCTGGCGGAGAGGGATCGAGCGATTCCTCGTCCGGAACGAATGGCGCAACGAAACCGGCAGGGAAAACGCACGGCGATCGATGGCGATCAGTCGCGAACGACCGCGGCCACCACGCTGGCTGTCATGAAGATTTCATCGGTTTTCATCGGGCTTTCCGCACGTTTCCGTCGTCTCCAGTGCGAATTTTTAAACCCGTCAAAAACCTTTTGGATCGCGGATTTCCGTTCCGGACATTGAACGGGATCGATGTTTGGGAAGGCGGGAAAACGGGGGCGCGACCCGCCTCGCGCGGCAGCGCGGGCGCCCCGGCGGCACGGGCGCCGCTGGATGACACGGAAGACGAAACGGAGGGTGGGGAAAACGAGCAGCCGGGCGGCTGCAACGCGCGGCCTGGGCGCCGCGCGGGTCACGTCACTTCGCGTTCAGTTTCTTCCAGCGCCGGTACACGTCGATCGCGCCGCCGTGCTTCTGCTGCACCATCGGCAACCGGCGTTCCTCGATCGGCTTCGCGTATTCGGCATAGAACGTGTCGATCTCGAAATACTTGCGGTCGTCGCGGTAGAACGGCGCGTAGTCTTCGCGCGTCGTGATGTAGACCACGCGTTTCGGGCTGCAGAAGTACAGCGAGCCGAGGCACATCGGGCACGGGTTCGCGAGAATGTAGATCTCGCAGTCGGTCAGGTGCTCGGTGCCGAGCTTGCGGCACGCGTCGCGCACCGCGAGGATCTCGGCGTGCGCGGTCGGGTCGCTGGTTTGCGCGACGAGGTTCGGGCTCTCCGCGACGATCTCGCCGTCGCGGACGATCACCGTCGCGAACGGGCGGCCGCCCTCTTCCACGTTCTTCATCGCAAGATCGATCGTGCGTTTCACAAAATCCATGGCTGCGTCCTCGTTGAAACGGCATGGCGGGAACGTGCGGCGGCTTCAACCGGCCGATGCACGTCGGGCGGGAACCTGCGCGGCACCGCTGCCGCGGCGCCGCGCCGGCGTCAGAACGGCTTGGTCGGCAGGTACTTGCCGTCGAGCGTGATCACCGCGCGCGAACCGCCTTCCGGATCGTCGACCTTCTTCACGTCGAGCCGGAAATTGATCGCACTGATGATGCCGTCGCCGAACTTCTCGTGTACGAGTGCCTTCAACGTCGTGCCGTACACCTGCAGCATTTCGTAGAAGCGGTAAATGGTCGGGTCGGTCGGCACGCGATCGTCGATGCTGCCGCGCAGCGGGATCGTCTGCAGGAGCAGCACCGCGTCGTCGTCGAGGCCGAGCTTGTCGGCGACATTGCGCGCCGCATCGGCCGGCAGCGCATGCTGGCCGAGCAGCGCGGCCGTTACGAACGCTTCGCTCAGGCCCGTGCCTTCGGTGAGCTGCGCGAACGACAGGTTCTTGCGCGCCTTCGCGAGAACGACGGTCTCCGCGAGCGCGTGGCGGGCGGTCTGGCTGTGCTGGGACTGGATCATGGCAATTCCTCGTGGGTAGGTTGGAGCGATTCAGGCCGCGACGGGAAGCGTCGCGGGCGTGGCGCGGACCTCGGGATGGTCCGCCAGGGAGACGAACCGGCCGGTCGCGCCGTCATGGGCGTCGATGCAGCCCGATTCGATGTCGTAGACCCAGCCATGCAGCGCGAGCCGCCCTTCTTCGAGCGCGAGCCGCACGGCGGGGTGCGTCTTCAGGTTCGCCAGTTGCGCGACGACGTTCTCGCGCACCATCGAGTCGATCCGCTCGCGTTCGCTGCGATGCGTGCGCGCCTCGTTCACGACGCGCGCCGAATCGGCATAACGCAACCAGTGGCCGACGGCCGGCATGTGGTCCATGCACTGGCAGGTGGCAATCGCGGTCATCGCGCCGCAGTCGGAATGGCCACAGATCACGACGTCGGTCACGCGCAGCGCGGCCACCGCGTATTCGACGGACGCCGACACGCCGCCCGGCTCGGGGCCATACGACGGCACGATGTTGCCGGCATTGCGGATCACGAACAGGTCGCCCGGTTCGCGCTGCGTGACGAGTTCGGGCACGAGCCGGCTGTCCGAGCACGAGATGAACAGCGCGCGCGGATGCTGGCTGCGCGCGAGATCGCGGAACAGCGTGGCGCGTGCCGGATACGCGTCGCGCTGGAACTTCAGGAAGCCTTCGATGATGTCCTTCATCGCGTGTTCTCCGGTGCGGGTGGAATCGATGAAGAGCAGGTTACGCCGGGCTTCCAATAAGGTAAAAGACTGATTTATGATCCACCGGATAAGCAGGACTTATAGGAACCGCCATGCTGCTGCGCCATATCCACTACTTCCTGGCCGTCGCCGAGCATCGCAGCTTCACGCGCGCGGCCGCCGCGCTGCATGTGTCGCAGCCCGCGCTGTCGCAGCAGATCCGCCAGCTCGAGGAGACGCTCGGCGCGCAATTGTTCGACCGCACCGGGCGCGTGACACGGCTGACCGACGCCGGCGACGTGTATTTCCGCTATGCGCGGCAGGCGCTGCACGATCTCGCGGAAGGCCGGCGTGCCATTCACGACGTGCAGGATCTCAGCCGCGGCTCGTTGCGGATCGCCGTCACGCCGACCTTCACGAGCTATCTCGTCGGGCCGCTGGTCGAGGCGTTTCACGGCCGCTATCCGGAGGTGTCGCTGTCGGTGCGCGAGATGTCGCAGGAACGCATCGAGGCGCTGCTCGTCGACGACGAGCTCGATGTCGGCATCGCGTTCGACGAGGTGCAGACGGCCGATATCGCAGCGGAACCGCTGCTGGTCGAAACGCTCGCGCTCGTCGTGAACCGCCGGCATGCGCTCGCCGGAAAACGCAAGGCCGGCCTGCGCGCGCTGCACGACGCGCCGCTCGTGCTGCTCACGGCCGAGTTCGCGACACGTGTGCAGATCGACCGCTATTTCCGCGAACACGACGTGCGGCCGCGCGTGTCGATGGAAGCGAATTCGCTGGGAGCCGTGATCGAGATCGTGCGCCGCACGAACCTCGCGACGCTGCTGCCCGCGACGATCGCGAGCGGGCACGACGATCTCGTCGCCATCGCGCTCGATCCGGCCGTCCTGCGGCGCACGGCCGTGCTGCTGCAACGAAAGGGGGCATACCGGAGCGCGGCCGCGCGCGCGTTCGTCGAACTGGCGCTGGCGCACGGAGCGGGGGCCGTCAGACGCGCGCGATGACCTCCGCCGCCGGGGTGCACGGCACGCGCGCTGGCGCTACCGGCGACCGATCGTGCCGCCGAACCGACTCACTGGAACACCGACATGCCGAACCTGCTACGCCGCCTGACACTCAACCCGGTTGCCGTCGCTGCATTGCTGGCGGGCGCGGCCTGGTGGATCCACGCACAGACGCGCGCCGACGGCCCGTATCGCGTCGTGGGGTTCAATTACACCGATCGTGGTGTCTACAGTTTCGTGGTGGATGGCTTCGGCGCGGGCAGCGTGCACGCGCGCCAGTTCGGCGGCGGGGGCGGCACGATGTGCTGCATGAGCGTGCCGCGCGGCAAGAAGACCTGGCACGTCAGGATCACGTACGATCTGACGCCTGAAGAAGACGCCCGGAACCAGGCGCCCGACATCGTCGAAACCGACGTCGCCGTGCCGGCTTTGCCGAACCGGCGCGACGGATATATCGAGTTTCACTTTCTACCCGGCCGCAAGATCGACGCCCGATGGGTGGCGTACCCGACGATGCCGCGCATGCGTGCCGCCGGGTAATCGGGAAGGGACTGCGCAGCCCACCCGCCCGGCACTGCGTCAGTTGTAACCGAGAATCGCCACCGCCGCGACGTCCGGCCGATCGATCGTATTCCCGACGAGCGACGTCATCGGCTCCTGCAGCACGGCCTGATACGACGTCACGCGCGCGGCCTCTGGCACACCCGCGTCGTCCGGTGCCGGTTCGTCGAACGCGGCATCGAAACCGCTGTAGAACTCCGGTTGCTTCTGCGAAAAAGTCATCTCCACTCCTTTACCTGATCATGTTTTCGATGTTCTAACCGACCTGCTTCAACGCCGCCGCATGCACCGCCGCGCCGTCATGTGCGGCTTCCGATCGCGCCAGCTGCGCGCGCGTGCGCCGCGTGATGTGAATCACCGCGAACACGACCGGCGCGATCAGCAGGCCTTCCGCCAGTTCGGGATCGACCGGCAGGTTCATCACGTGCAGCGCCTTGAACGCCGCCGTCGCGAGCGACAGCACGTAGTACGAAATGGCGGCCACCGACAGCCCCTCGACCGCGTGCTGCAGATGAAACTGGTTGCGCGCGGTGCGCTCCATCCCGGCCAGCAAACGCGTCACGTCCTTTTCCTGCGCGAGGTTCACGCGCGTGCGCAGCAGGTCGACCGCCCGTGCGATCCGCGCGGCGATCTGTTCGTGGCGTGCCCATACGCTGCGACAGGTTTCCATCGCCGGCGCGAAACGCCGCTCCATGAATTCGGCGATCGTCGGCATCCCTTCGATGCGTTCCTCGCGCAACTCGTGGATGCGTGCCAGCACGAGCTTCTCGTACGCCCGCGACGCACTGAAGCGCGCGCCCGATCCCGACAGCGACTCGACCCGTACCGCCAGATGCGTGAGCTTGACGAGCAACGCGGTGTCGTCGCCATCGGCGCCGCTCGCGTCCATCCGCTGCATCAGCGCATGGAGCGCCGCGTGGATCTCGTCGAGCTCGCGGCTCATCCGGCGCGCGACGGGCAGCGCCAGCAGGGCCATCATCCGGTACGTCTCGATTTCATGCAGGCGCTGCAGCAGGCGGCCGCCCTGCTCCTCGCGGAAATCCTCGTCGACGACGAGAAAGCGCATGAAACCGTCGTCGCGCACATGCCAGTCGCAGAACACCTTGCCGCCGCCGAGCACGTTGCTGCCGACGAGCGCGGGCCCGTCGATCCAGCGGCGCAGGTCGCCGCAGACGAGCCGCGCGGCGTCGCCCGTCAGCAGCTCCATGCGCACCGCGACGAAGCGGATGCCGGCGAGCCGCGCGAACCACGCGGCCGGAATGCCCTCGATCGCGAGATCGTCGAAATAACCGGTGTCGCGACGCGGCGCGACGAACGTGAAGGTCGAGAATTCGGTGTGGCGCTCCCACTTCAGGTGCCAGCCGCTCGGCGACTGCACCGCGTAGTGCGTCGCGCCTTCGTGCGGCGCGGCGATGCCGGTATCGCGGCACAGCGCGTGCAGCAGCGTTTCGTGGATGTCGGGCTGGCCGTCCGCGTAGATCGCGTAATGCGTGAGCGACACGGCTTCGGCGAGCCGCAGGAACGGCCGGGCATGTAATTCCGCGGCCAGCGCGGCGCGCAACGGATGGTCCATCATCGATACACCACGCTTCCCTGTTCAGTCCCGCACACCGGATCGTCCGGCCCGAACGCCGCGCCGCCCTCGGGCGAAACGTCAGCGTGATCGCACTATGGCAGACACACAGCAACAATAAAAACGCATAATGCTGATCGTTACGTTCAGTTTTCCTGATACCCATGAAGATGCTCGATCACGACGTGCTGGCTACCGTCGTCGCCGTCGCGGAGACCGGCAACATGACCCGCGCGGCCGAGGCCGTAAACCGTTCGCAGTCGGCCGTGAGCATGCAGATCAAGAGCCTGGAAGACGCGATCGGGCGGCCGCTGTTCGTGCGCAAGCCGCGCAGCATCGTGCTGACGCGTGAAGGCGAGGTGCTGCTGGGATTCGCCAGACGAATGCTGGCGCTGCGCGACGAGGCGTGGGCGGCCGTGGTGCGGCCGGAAGTGACCGGCAAGGTCGTGATCGGCGTGCCGGACGACTATGCGTCGTCGCTGCTGCCGTCGGTGCTGAAGAAGTTCTCGGCGACCTACCCGAAGGTCGAGATCCAGGTGATGGGGCTGCCGAGCAGCGCGCTCGCGCCGCTGATCAAGGAAGGCACCGTCGATCTCGTCTGCGGCACGCGCATCAAGGGGCTGTCCGGCGACTTCATCCGCCACGAGCCGATGGCGTGGGCCGCGATGACCAACGGGCCGCGCGTGTGGGAAGAGCGGCCGCTGCCGATCGCCGTGTTCATGCCGGGCAGCGTCGCGCGCGAGAACGCGATCCGGAGCCTCGAACGCGCGAAGGTGCCGTACCGCACCTCGTATGAAAGCCCGAGCCTGCTCGGGCTGCTCAGCATGGTCGAGGCCGGCCTCGCGGTCGCGCCTCTTGCGCGCTGCGCGATACCCGCGCAACTGTCGATGCTCGGCCGCGCGCACGGGCTGCCCGACCTGCCGCCGCTCGAACTGATCCTCGCGCGCAGCACGAAATCGAAGCGGCCGCCGTGCGACTTTCTCGCGGAGCAGTTGATGGAAGACCTGCAGCGTCAGACCGGGCAGACCGGCGACGCGTGATCAGCGCATCGCGCCGAAACCGGCCGCGCCCAGTGCCGCGTTGACGTTCGCGGCCACCCGATCGACGAGCGCCTCCAGCGTATCGCCGCATACCTGCGTGTGTTCCGGCGCGACGTGCTCCGCGCGTTGCCAGCCCCACTGCGCGCCCGACGCGACCGACAGCGTCGCGCCGAAGCGGTTGCCGTGGCGGCGGCCGAAGGTGCTCACGCGCCGCCCGGCCACGTAGTCCTGTTCGGGCAGACAGAGCCGGATCTCGACCGCGACCTGGTCGCGATCGTTGACGCGCGCGGCCGGGCTGACCGTCGCTGCGAACACCTTGCCGATCCGCCAGGTCACGAAGCGCTCCCAGGCTGCAAGCGGCCCGCCGGCCGCGTCGACCCGCTCGGTGTCCACCGACCACTGATGCCGGTCGGGCACGACGATCGCCTGATGCAACAGCATTTCGGCCACGCGCACCGTCGTCACGAGCTGACGCTCGAGTTGCTGGCCCGACGGCAGCGACGCCGTCCGTAACCGGACGCTCGCCGGCCGCACGACAGGTACTGCTTCCAATAGATCCATGACTCCTCCGCATGCATGATCGGCACCGCGCACGCAGCATCGCGCGCCTGTCCGCCGCCTGACGGCGGACGGCACGGCGACCGGCGACCGGGCGGCGGATCGGACAAGCCATCAAGGAACGAACCACCATCCACGAGCAACAGCCGTTCCCGGCTTCACCGTGCCTTCGGCCCCACGCGCAACCGGCGCGCGACCGGCCCGATCACCGCATCGGCCTGCTGCGCGATGAGCAAGTGCAGCGTGAAATCCAGGTCTTCCGGCGCGATGTCGAAGTGCACGTGCACCACGTCGCGCACGGCACGCGCGCCGACGACGTACACGCCGAGCGGGGAATGCAGCAGCGCCGCGAGCCGCGCGTGCGCGTGTTCTCCGGAGTCGGCCGTCAGCGTGACGGGCAACTGCAGGCGCGGGCGCGGCGGCGGGAACGGAATGACGTTGTCGGGTGCGCCGGCGCGCAACTGGCGGCCGGCGACATCGAAGGCGGGAACGGGATGAATGAAGGTCATGGAGCGGACGGAAGCCGTCTCGGCTGTTCGACACGTCCCCAGCTTAGAAGAGACCGCATAAACGTCGTGCAAAAAAACGGGCCGTCCGTGCAAAAAACGGCACGGGGACACAACACGGCAATGACCAGTGGCCAGCGGCTGGCCGCCTGCCGTGCGGTCGCGATGCGCGCGCCGCGACCGCACGCCAGCCGCCACGGTTCGCGCCCATCACGCCGTGCGTCGGCCGCCGCGCTACGCAAACGCTTCGAGCGACGCACGCCGCCGCTCGTCGACCATCGATTCGATCAGCGACACCAGATCGTCGGTCAGCGGATCGCAGATGCCCGGCGAGCGATGCAGTTCGAGATCGGCCGCCGGCAGCAGCGGCAGCCCGTCCGTCTCGTCGAGCACGCGCCAGTTCTCGGGCAGCGTGCAGCGGTCGATCATCGTCACGGCCGCGCCATGGTTCACCGCGATCTTGATGCCGGTCGGGCTCTGGCTCGTATAGACGACGTGATACGGCCGCCCGGCCGTCGCGAGCGCCTGCAGCCCACGCTGCCGATAGCAGCACGTCTCCGGAAACAGCGCGAGCGGCACCGACGCCTGCGGGCCGAGCACGAAATCCCGGTGCGCGGCCCACACGACATCGTGCCGGCCGAGCAGCCGCCCGCCCGCGTTCGGCCCGTGCCGCACGACGAGCGCGACGTCGAGCTCGCCGGCCTGCAGCCGTTCGAGCAGTTCGAGCGACGTGCGGCAATGCACGTGAAAGCGCGCGCCCGGCCGCATCGCATAAAACGACTTCAGCAGGTCGGGCAGCCACAGCTCCGCGTAGTCCTCCGGCAGCCCGAAGCGCACGACGCCGCGATCGCTGCTCGCCTGCTTCAGCGCGAGGATCGCGTCGTTCTGCACCTGGATGATGCGGCGCGCATGGATCAGGAAATTCTCGCCGTCGCGTGACAGTTCGAGCCGTCGGCTGTTGCGCATGAACAGATGCGTGTCGAGCCGCTCCTCGAGCGTGCGGATGCGCAGGCTGATCGTCGACTGCGTGCGATGCAGTTGCCGGGCCGCCGCGGTGAAACCGCCGCTCTCGACCACGGCGACGAATGCCCGGATCAGTTCCGGATCGAGCGAACTGAGCTTCGACCAATCGGGCCTTTGAATGGCAGCCATCGGAATTACTCGCTTTCGAAAAAAGAAGGGAAGACGAAAGATAGGGCTCGGAGTACGCCGATTGTTGTCCGGATGCGCCCGGCCCTCCAACCCCTGCCCGGGTATGACAAACCCGGAGCCGGTACGCGAATGCCCACCCGCCGATCCCGCCCCGCCCGCCGTCACGGCACCGGCCGAGGCCCGCCCGGCGGGCGTCCGCGCGCCGAGCTCAGGGCATTCCCGGAGACGACGAAAACTCATAGCCCGATCAGGAAACATCGATTCACCGGCCGCGCCGCGGCCCACCACAATCGCCTCACACCCAACCTCATCGACGAGACATCGCAATGACCGCATCCCAACCCAGGCAGCTTTACATCGGCGAAGGCTTCGAAGGCCCCGGCGTCAACCTCGCGCACATCAACGTGCTGGTCGGCCCGCGCAACGGCCCCGCGGGCCAGGCGTTCGCCACGGCCCTCGCGACGCCGTCGGCCGGCCATGCGCCGTTCGTCGTGATCGCGCAGCCGGGCGTGCCGACCAAGCCGCTCACGCTGTACGTCAACAAGGCGCAGATCGCCGGCGATTTCCACGGCAACGCCACGTGGGGCGCGTCGCAGGCCGGCATCGCGAAGGCCGTCGCCGAAGCGCTCGAGAACGGCACGCTGCCGCCCGAAGCGGAGAACGACTGGGTCGTCGTGTCGGCGAACTGGGTGAACCCGCAGACCGACGATCTCGATGCCGTGTTCGAGAACAACTATCGCGCGTGCCGCACCGCGATCGTCGCCGCGATGGAAGGGCTGCCGCATCGCGACGCGGTATTCGCCGCCGCGCGCGACGTGTCGAACCCGTTCTACACCCCGAAGAAAAACTGAAGACGACAAGCGGCCGACACAAGGCCGCACCTGGAGGAAGCATGGAATACGTCCGCCTCGGCCAGTCCGGCCTGAAGGTGTCCCGCCTGTGTCTCGGCACGATGAACATGGGCACCCCCGACTGGAAACCCTGGATCTTCGACGAAGCGCAGAGCGAGCCGATCGTGCGCCGCGCGCTCGACGCCGGCGTCAACTTCATCGATCTCGCCGATTTCTATTCGACGGGCGTCGGCGAGGAAGTGGTCGGCCGCATCCTGAAGCGCAACGCGCGTCGCGAGGAGCTCGTCGTGACGACCAAGGTCGGCTACGACATGGGCAGCTACCCGAACGCGGGCGGCCATTCGCGCAAGCACGTGCTCGACGGCATCGACGCTTCGCTGAAGCGGCTCGGGATGGATTACGTCGACATCTTCATGCTGCACTTCTTCGACGTGAACACGCCCGTCGAGGAAACGATGAGCGCGCTGCACGACATCGTGCGCGCGGGCAAGGCGCGTTATATCGGCGTATCGACGATGTACACGTGGCAGTTCGCGAAAATCATGCAGGCCTGCGAACGACACGGCTGGGACAAGCCGATCAACATGCAGCTGCAGCTGAACCTCGCGTATCGCGAGGAGGAACGCGAGATGGTGCCGTACTGCATCGACCAGGGCGTCGGCGTGTCGGTGTTCAGCCCGCTCGCGCGCGGCCTGCTGACCTGCGAGCCGCAATCGACGCGCAACCAGACCGACTTCTTCACCGCGCAGATGTACGGCGATGCCTCATCGCTCGCGATCGCGGAATCGGTCGCGAAGGTCGCGAAGCGCCGCGGCGTGCCGCCCGCGCAGATTGCGCAGGCGTGGGTGCTGAGCCGCCCCGGCGTCGCGAGCATGCTGGTCGGCGCGGATTCCGTCGCGCAGTTCGACAGTGCGCTCGGCGCGCTCGAGACGCAGCTCACCGAAGAGGAATTGCACGAACTGGAGCGCAACTACACGCCGTGCGACCTGATCAACGACTACACGGCCGGCAAGCGCATCGCGCGCGCGTCGCGTCCGGCGCAAGGCAGTTTCGCGACGGACTGAGGCCCTGAAGGAACGACACACGATGAACGAATTTCTGAGGACCGGCCATTACATCGGCGGTGAATGGCACGAACCGCATGGCGCGAGCGATGCAACTTATCCGGTGCTGAACCCCGCGACCGGCGAGACGATCGCGAAAGTCGCGAAAGGCGGCGCCGACGACACGCAGCGCGCCATCGACGCAGCCGCGCACGCGTTCCCCGCGTGGCGCGCACTGACCGCGAAGGAACGCGGCGCACGCGTGAAGCGCTGGGGCGAGCTGATGCTCGAACATCGCGACGCGCTCGCCGAGCTGCTGACGCGCGAGCAAGGCAAGCCGCTCGCGGAAGCGCGCGGCGAAGTCGCGTACGCGGCGAGCTTTCTCGAATGGTTCGCGGAAGAAGCGAAGCGCATGTACGGCGACGTGATCCCGAGCCCGAAACCGGATGCGCAGATCGTCGTCACGCGCGAGCCGGTCGGCGTCGTCGCGGCGATCACGCCGTGGAATTTCCCGCTCGCGATGATCACGCGCAAGGCCGGCCCCGCGCTCGCGGCCGGCTGCACGATGGTGCTGAAGCCGTCGGAGGAAACGCCGCTGTCGGCGTTCGCGCTCGCGGTGCTCGCCGAGCGCGCGGGCGTGCCGGCCGGCGTGTTCAACGTCGTGTCGGGCGACGCGGTCGCGATCGGCGAGACGCTGACGAGTTCGCCCGTCGTGCGCAAGCTGTCGTTCACGGGCTCGACGCGGGTCGGCAAGCTGCTCGCGAAGCAGTCGGCCGACACGCTGAAGAAGCTGTCGCTCGAACTCGGCGGCAACGCGCCGTTCATCGTGTTCGACGATGCCGATCTCGATGCGGCGGTCGCGGGCGCGATCGCGTCGAAGTTCCGCAACACGGGCCAGACCTGCGTGTGCGTGAACCGCTTTCTCGTGCAGGACGGCGTGTACGACGCATTCACGCGCAAGCTCGCGGACGCCGTGCGCACGCTGCGCGTCGGCAACGCGCTCGCGGGTGAGGTCGACCAGGGGCCGCTGATCAACGAGGCGGCGCTCGGCAAGGTCGAGCGGCACGTGGCCGATGCGGTCGCGAAGGGCGCGTACGCGCTCACCGGCGGCAAGCGTCACGTGCTCGGCGGCACGTTCTACGAGCCGACCGTGCTGACCGGCATGACGGCCGACATGCTGATCGCCGAAGAGGAAACCTTCGGCCCCGTCGCCGGCTGCTTCCGCTTCACGACCGAGGAAGAGGCCGTCGCCGCGGCCAACGATACGCCGTTCGGGCTGTCCGCGTACTTCTATACGCGCGATCTCGGCCGCGCGTGGCGCGTGTCGGGTGCGCTGGAAAGCGGAATGGTCGGCGTCAACGACGGGATCATCTCGACCGAAGTCGCGCCGTTCGGCGGCGTCAAGCAATCGGGGCTCGGCCGCGAAGGCTCGAAGTACGGCCTCGACGAATACGTGGAACTCAAGTACACGCTGATGGCCGGCCTCGGCCGCTGACCGCTCCCCGCGGTCGACCTGCGCCGCGCGCCGCCCGGCCGCGCGGCGCCTTTCACGGCGCTCGCGGCGCATCGCCGCGCCGCCTGCGCGCGCCGCCGCGCGCCAGATAACAATCCAGGAGGCAGCTTGACCCAAGCCAACGTTCAATCCGGCACCGCGCGCGCGTTGCCGCTGTCGCGTGGCGCCGATGCGCCGCACCGCCCCGTCGCGCTCGACGACGTGCCGCTCAACCGTTTCCACGTGAAGATCGCCGGCCTGACGTTCGGCGCGCATTTCACCGAAGGCTACACGCTCGGCACGATCGGCTACGCGCTCGCCGCGCTCGGCAGGCAGATGCCGATCGACGCGTTCTGGATGGGGATGATCGGCAGCTCGGCGCTGATCGGCATCTTCTTCGGCAGCCTCGTGTTCGGCTGGCTGTCCGACCGGATGGGCCGGCAGAAGATCTTCCTGACGAGCTTCGTGATCATCACGGCGGCCGCGTTCGCGCAGTTCTTCGTCACGTCGCCGCTCGAACTGTGCGTACTGCGCGTGCTGATCGGCTTCGGGATGGGCGGCGATTTCACCGTCGGCCACGCGATCCTCGCCGAATTCTCGCCGCGCAAGCATCGCGGCGCGCTGCTCGGCTCGTTCAGCGTGATCTGGACGATCGGCTATGTCGCCGCGAATGTGCTCGGCCTTGCGTACGGCGACGCCACGCCCGACGCATGGCGCTGGCTGCTCGCATCGGCTGCCTTGCCTGCGCTGATCGTGCTGGTCCTGCGGATCGGTACACCCGAATCGCCGCGCTGGCTGCTCGGCAAGGGCCGTGTGCAGGAAGCACGCGCGATCGTCGCGAAGCATTTCGGGCCGCACGTGATGCTCGACGGCTCGGCCGAACCGCATGCGAATGCCGGCTTTGCGCGGCTGTTCCAGCGTGACCTGATCCGCCGCACGCTTTTCAACTGCGCGTTCTTCGTGTGCCTCGTGATTCCGTATTTCGCGATCTATACGTTCCTGCCGACGATCCTGAAGACGATCGGCCTCGCCGAGGGTTTCGGTGCGGACCTGCTGCTGAACGCGTTCCTCGTGCTGGGCGCGCTGATCGGCATCTGGCTGACGATCCGGCTGTCGCGACGCGGTTTCCTGATCGGTTCGTTCGCCGTGACGTGCGCGTCGCTCGTCGCGCTCGCGGTGCTGCCGTCGTCGGCGGCCGTCGCGATGATCGTCGCGTTCGCGATCTTCACGCTGACGATGTCGGCGTTCAGCAACCTCGTCGGCGTGTTCCAGCCCGAGTGCTTCCCGACCGAAGTCCGCGCGAGCGGCGTGGGTCTCGCGATCGCGTGCAGCCGGCTCGGTTCGGCGATCGGCACGTTCCTGCTGCCGGCCGGCATCGCGACGCTCGGCTTTCACGCGACGATGTTCGCGCTCGCGGGCGTGCTGCTGGTAGGGATGATCGTGTCGATCGCGTGGGCGCCGGAGACGAAGCATCTGACGCTGGAGGAGGCGTCGGGGCATTGACGCGGGAGGCGGGCGGCGTGCCCGCCTGCTTCGTCACGCCCGAGGCTTTCGCTTCGACTCGCCGCAGATGCGCGCCGGCGGTGCCGATCGCGATTCGAACGAACCCGGCCGTGGCCGGGTTCGCGCATTCCGGGCGCGATGCAGTGCGCGCGTTCGTTCAGAACAGAATCGACGCGTAGTCCCGCGCGCCGTGCAGGATGTGAAGAATGTCGATCCGCGCCGGCGGATCACCGACGACCCGATAGAAGATCTGGTAGTTGCCGTGCACGCGGTGCCGCACGCCGTGACGCTCGAAGCGCGGCACCAGTGGAAACGCCAGCGGCATCGCGGCCAGCCCCAAACACTTGTCGCGAATCTCCTGCACGAACGTCACGGCGCGTTGCGGGTTGTCGCGTGCGATGTAATCGGCGACCGCTTCGAGTTCGTCAATCGCAAAATCGGACAGGCGCACGATCAGGCCTGCCGATCCGCCTGCGCCCGATACTTCGCCTCGAGACGATCGAAGACTTCCGCCGCTTCGGCGCCGCGTCCTGCTTCCGCATCGGCCAGGCTGCGCGCGATCACCGCGTCCAGCGCATTCAGTTGCGCCTCGCGATCCTGGATCAGGCGCACGCCTTCGCGCAGCACTTCGCTCTTGGATCCGTAGCGCCCCGATTCGACCAGCTTCGCGACATAAGCCTCCAGTTGCTGGCCCAGTTCCGCACTGATCATGTCGACCTCCCGACCGGATTGAATTCGATCCGCCGAGCGTACCCCGGTTATCAACTATTATCAAGAAGACACGCTCCGGACGGACCGGCGCGAACACTTTCACGGCCGATCGGGTGAATGGACGGAACGGGATTCAGGCAGGCTGCGGCGGCACCGGCATTCATCCGGGTTTCGCCTTCACTCGTGTAGCCTTGCCGAACGCCCACCATGCGGACACCGATCATGATTGAAGACATCGTCACGCCACAACCCGGCCTGAAGGTCTACCCGCCGGACACCGACGTCTTTGCCGAGCCCGATGCCGCACTCGCGCGCCATCTGCATCCGCTCGTGTCGATCGACCTGGCGACGGTCGATCCGTCGTGGCAGGGCTGGATCCACCTGCTCAGCCCGGTCGAACCTTATGACGGGCTCGTCGGGCAGGACACGGCCGCGTACCACAACGACTATCTTCGCGCGAACTGGATCGGGTTCCGGCTCGACGATAACAACCGCTACACGCTGCTCGGCGACGCGCGCTACTTCTATCTGGAAAACCCGCCCGCCCCGCGTGACGCAGCCTATCGCAAGGAACTGGAGGCGCATTACGCCGAGCAACAGGCCAGCATCGAAGCCGCGCGCAAGCGGTTCGCCGAATACGGCGTGCTCTACTCGTCCAACCGGTACGCGCCGGACGAGCGCGATTTCAGCCAGGAAAAGCCGTGCAATCTCGTCGACCAGCTTGGCGGATCGGTCGGCTGGGGCAACTGGTCGGGCACGTCGGATTTCCCGGTCGACGACAGCGATCCGGACGACATCCGGCCGATCGGCCCCGACGGTGCGCGCTTTCGCTTCGTCGCCGGCGTGACCGGATGGGAATATCGCGCGGCGGGCGCCGACTGGATTCTCCTGTTTTACGAACCGGTCAGCCGCGTGGCGCTGCTGACGTTCGACTGGTCGTAAGGCGGGCGGGACGGCGGGCGTTCCGCCTCGCGGTTGGCCGTTCGGCGGACTCTGCACGGCGGATTCGCGGCGATATGCTGGGGTTTTCCGCTTTTCGACCGCAACCATGCCCGCCCGCCTTGCCGACCTCAGCCATGTCCTGCCGTACGAGACGACGTACTTCGACGATCGGCTCGCGGTCGAACGAAACGGCCTGGATATTTCCGCGTTGCTGGGCGTGGACGGTCACGTTCCCGACGCGTTGCTGGTTTCGTTGTGCGGAGCGCCCACCGGATCGGAGATTCAAGCCTATCTCGACAGCAGAGGCTGGTTGACGCTCTCGGTCACGAACACCATCTGGATCCGATCCGAAAACCGCGTATCGGTGCGTCGAGAATCGGACACGTCCCTACTTGAACTCAAGACGATCGATCTCGTCGACAACGCAATCGCGGGACTCGGCGCGGCGATGCTGTGGCGCATCGTCAGGGCATCTGATACGTTGGGCATCAGCCGAATCATTGCATTCGCAGCGGGGGGCCGGAAGGCCGCGCCCAAACCGGGCGGGCGCCGGCTACTCGGATACTACGCATGGCCACGGTTCGGTTTCGACGCGCCCATTCCCGACAAGTGCAGCGATGAAGCGGCGTTGTTCCAGTATTTCCAGGGGCGCCCGGCCGGTCTTGCCGACGGATCGCTCCGGTCGCTGCGTGCGCTCTATGCCACACGATTCGGGCGGGATTTCTGGCGTGTGGCGGGATCACATCGCTGGATGTCATTCGACGTCGCACCGCACGGCACATCGGTGAAGGCGCTGCAAAGATACCTGATCGAAAAGGGGATTTACGAATGAACGCAAAGCACACGCCGATTGCCGGATTCCGGATCGCGCGCGCCACGGCAAAGCGGGGCCGGCCGGCGAACCGGCATCGCGTTGCTCTCGTCTCCGAAGCGAGGCAACTCCTCGATACGCTCGTCGCAAACGAACTCCATCGAAGCCTGGCGCGCGTCATGCGCCAGTCCGCCATCGGGCACGACACACGACCGGCCGACATGCCGGCATCCCCGCCTCGACGCGCCGTCTTCAACGTCGGGCGTATCGATCTCTCCAAGTGCCAGTTGCCGGTCGAATCGATCGCCGAAATCGAAGCCAGCGGCCGCCGGGAGACACTCATGCACTTCGGACACGACCCCGACGCGTAGCCGGCAACGACGGGAAGAAGCCGTCTGGCCCGGCTCGACATCGAGCGTACAGGTCTCGCGTTGGTAACGATCTTTAACGGACACCAAAGTTGGAAGCACTGTGTGACCGGCGTGGACCGATCCGATTTTTCCCGCATTCCGATCAGCCGCGTCCCACGGTCGCCCCCTACCCCTTCCGCCCCACCTGCTCCCGCAACCACGCGGCAAACGCAAGCACGTGCTCGACCGCGACACTCTCCGGCTCGACATCGAGCCAATAGCCGAACGGCCCGATCGGCTGCACCGGCGACAGCCGCACGAGGCTGCCTTCGGCGGTCTCCTCCTCGATCATGTTCAGGTCGACCACCGCGAGCCCTGCCCCCTTGCGCGCCGCGCGGATCGCCTGTTCGAGCGTGGAAAACTCGATGCCGTCGCCGATCCGCGCCACCGGCACGCCCGCCTGCTCGCACCAGTCGGCCCACAGCGTCAGGCGCTTGCCTTCGTGCAGCACATGCAGCGACGGCAGCCGGCCGAGCAGCACGTCGAGCGCATCGCCGCGATAACGCGGCGCACCGACGAGCGCATGCCGCTCCATCATCAGCAGCTCCGACTGCATCCCGGCGCGCGCCGCGCGCCCGAAGCGGATGTGGCAATGGCAATCGTCGGCCGGCTCGGTGCGGATCGACAGTTCGACGTCGGGCAGCGTCTCCGCGAGCGTGCCGAGCCGCGGCGAAAACCACTGCGTCGCGAACGTCGGCGGCAGCGACACCGTCAGGCGCCGCTTCGCACCCGGACGCGTGGCGGCGACTTCGTCGACGCCGCGCTCGATCGTGTCGAACGCCTGCCCGATGAACGGCAGCAAGCGCTGGCCGGCCTCGGTCAGGCGCACGCCCTTGTGATCGCGCTCGAACAGCCGCGCGCCGAGCGCTTCCTCGAGCAGCCGGATCTGCCGGCTCACCGCCCCCTGGGTCACGCACAGCGAAACCGCCGCACGGTTGAAGCTCAGGTGACGCGCGGTCTCCTCGAAAAATCGCAGCGCGATCAACGATGGCAGGCGTCGCATGATGTGTGTCCCCTTCGTTCGTATCTTTAGTGTCGTTCGTGCCGTTGCCGGCCGTCACCGCCGTCCATCCCACAGGCCGCCCGATCACAACCGTGCGCGACAGCCGCCGCGCCGTAAAACCCCCGAGGGCCCGCCCCCTCGTTCGCCTCCATTCATCGTCCCCGCGCCCGCGCCGCCCGCCTACAATAAGCATCCCGCACCAAACACGACACCGCCCCGTGAGACGCAAGATGCCGGCGCTGAACGCGCTGAAAGCCTTCGAGATGGCCGGCCGCACCGGCAGCTTCACACGCGCGGCCGAACTGCTCAACGTAACGCAGAGCGCGGTGAGCCGCCAGGTTCGCCAGCTCGAGGGCCAGCTCGGCGAAACCCTGCTCGAGCGGCGTCATCACCAGCTCGAACTGACGGCGGCCGGCCGCGTGCTGCTGCGCGCACTGCAGCAATCGTTCGACAAGATCGAGCTGACCGTACGCAGCCTGCAGGAAAAAACCCACCTGAACCGCCTGCGTGCGAACGTGCCGCCCACCTTCGCCGCGCGCTGGCTGATGCCGCGGCTCGGCCGGCTGCGCGACGCGCATCCCGAATTCGAGCTGAGCCTCACGACCCGCATTCACGACAGTCTCGGCGAATCGCGCGTGCTCGACTGCGCAATCCGCTTCGGCGACGGCGAATGGGACGGCTTCGACAACGCACTGCTGATGCAGGAGCAGCATATCGCCGTCTGCGCACCCGCGCTGTATGCGCGGCTGCGACAGGACGGCGCGCCGATCGACCTGAACCGCTTCACGCTGCTGCACGTGCTCGCCACCGACGACCAGCGCTACCTGACCTGGCAGCACTGGCTGAAGGCCGCCGGCATCGCCGACGTCGACACGCGCGGCGGCTACGAATTCGACCTGCTCGACCACGCGATCCGCGCGGCGATCGACGGCCTCGGGATCACGATCGCCGATCGCCACATGGTCGCGCGCGAACTGGCGGCCGGGCAGCTGATGCAGGTGCTCAACGTGCACGTCGACGGCCATCAGTCGTACTGGTTCGTCACGCGGCCCGAACAGACGAACCTGCCGCACATCGTCCAGTTCCGCGACTGGTTGCAGCAGGAAGTGTGGCTCGCGAAGCGCCACCTCGAACCGTCGTCGCCGCTTCCGCAAGTGCCGCTGGCCTGACACGCGATCCGCCTCCCGCCGCCGACTGCGGGCCGCCAACCGCCAACCGCGGGCGACACCTTACCGGCTCCCGCACAGGTCCGCACGCTGCCCGGTCGAAAATACGACAGGGCCGCCGCCCGCGCTCCATCCCGCCACCACCGCAGCAGCCTTGCCGGACGGCCGACTCCGGCCGATTCGCCGAGTAACGTGCGTTTTTCTCATGCCCGGCACGAAAATAAGTCGTTTGTCGTGCGCTAAACGCATGAAGAGAATGGCCTCTGTCCCGTGCCGCGCGTGTCGCCACCCGAAGCGATCCGCCTGCATTCATCGGAGGAGTCACTTCATGCGCACCGAACGCAATTACGTGAACGGCCGTTTCGTCGCCCCGGAAAGCGACGCGTTCATCGTCGTCCACAATCCCGCCACCGAGGCGCCGTTCGCGCGCGTGCCGGCCGCGACGCCGGCCGACGCACTCGCCGCCGTCGACGCCGCGGCCGCCGCGCAGAAGGCGTGGCGCAAGCTGCCGAGCGCCGAGCGCGCCGCGTACCTGCACCGCTTCGCCGACGCGCTGACCGCGCGTGCACCCGAAATCGGCGCGGCGCTCGCGCAGGAATCCGGCAAGAGCGTCGAGGACGCGTCGAACGAAGCCGTCTACGCGGGCCAGATCACGCGCTATCACGCCGAGTGGGCACGCCGGATCGAGGGCGAGATCATCCCGAGCGACACGCCCGACGAGAACCTGTTCCTGCAGCGCGAGCCGATCGGCGTCGTCGCGTGCCTGATCCCGTTCAACTATCCCGTCTACACGCTGCTGCGCAAGGTCGCGCCCGCGCTGATCGCCGGCAACACCGTGGTCGTGCGGCCGAGCAACCACACGCCGGTGTCCGCGTTCGAGATCGCGAAGGCGGCCGACGATGCGGGCTTCCCGCCGGGCGTCGTCAACATCCTGACGATGGATCACGCGACGGCCGAAGCGCTGTGCACGCACCCGGCAGTCGGGATGATCACGCTGACCGGCAGCGTGAACGCCGGCCGCAAGGTGCTCGATTACTGCAAGGCGAACATCGCGAAGCCGTCGCTCGAACTCGGCGGCAAGACGCCCGCGATCATCGAGCCCGACGCCGATCTCGAACGCGCGGCCGCTGCACTCGTCGCGTCGAAGACGACCCATTGCGGCCAGCTCTGCACGGCGATCGAGCGCGTGTACGTGCACGACAGCGTGCACGACCGTTTCGTCGCACTGCTGAAGGAGAAGATGGCGGCCGTACGCATCGGCGACCGGGCGGAGGACGCCACGCGGATGGGCCCGCTCGTCAGCGCATCGGCGCGCGCGCACATCCACGGGATGGTCGAACGCGCGGTCGCGGCAGGCGCGACGCTCGAAACCGGCGGCGCGATCCCCGACGGCCCCGGCTTCTTCTACCCGGCCACGCTGCTCACCGGCGTGCGGCAGGACATGGAGATCGTGCGGGAGGAGACCTTCGGCCCGATCATGCCGGTGCTGCGCTACGCGACGATCGACGAAGCGATCGCGCAGGCGAACGACCACCAGTTCGGCCTGTCGTCGGTGCTCTACACCGAGCACTACCGCACCGCGATGACCGTCGCGAACGCGATCGAAGCCGGCGAACTGTACGTGAACCGCACGCCGGCCGATCCGTACCAGGGCTTCCACGCCGGCTGGAAACGTTCGGGCCTCGGCGGCGACGACGGCAAGCACGGGATGCTCGAATTCACGCAGACGCGCCTCGTCGTCATGAAGTACTGACACCGCGATACCCACGCACCGTTTCCGGCGCGCATACCAGGGCACCACGCCACGCCGCGCGCCGGCCCTGACCGACCATAAAAAAACTGCAGGCGTCCGCCTCGAGGACGCCTGATGGAGGAAGACATCATGCCGACCCAACCGTCGACGCCCGCGGCGTCGCTCGCGTTGCAAGACGAAGCGCTCGACGCTCACGCGTCGCAGCATTCCCGCGCGCAACGTTACCTGCAACTGCTGCTGCTCGTGATTGCCGCGGGCGCGATCTATCCTATGCTGTATCTGCGGCAGGTGTACCAGCCGACGATGCTGCAGTTCTTCCATATCGACGACGTGCAGCTCGGCTACCTGTACTCGTCGCTCGGCACGATCTTCCTCGTCAGCTACCTGCCGAGCGGCTGGCTCGCCGACCGCCTGTCGCCGCGCTGGCTGATCTGCTTCTCGCTGCTCGCGACGGGCGCGCTCGGGCTCGCCTACGCGACCGGGCCGTCGTTCCACACGCTCGTGCTGATCTTCGGCGGCTGGGGGCTGACCACCGGCCTCACGTTCTGGGCGGCCGTGATCAAGCGCGTGAACATGATCGCGGGCCCCGACGAACAGGGCCGCTTCTTCGGGCTGCTCGACGGCGGCCGCGGGCTCGTCGAGGCGCTGCTCGCGACGGTCGCGATCACGCTGTTCGCCTACGTGACGCAGGCGCACGGCGGCACCGACGCGGCCGGCTTCAGGCTCGTCGTGCACCTGTACGCGTTCTTCTGCATCGCGCTCGGCGTGCTGCTCGCGCTGGTGAAGGATCCGGCGGGCACGAGCGACCGTGCGGCCGCAACGCGCCGCACCGGCAGCGACCGCCAGGGCAACGTGCTGACCGACCTGAAGACGCTCGCGGCGATCCCGGAGCTGTGGCTCGTCGCCGCGATCGTGTTCTGCGGCTACCAGGTGTTCTGGGCGACCTACAGCTTCTCGGCCTATCTGCACGAAGGCAATTTCGGGCTCAGCGCGACGGCGGCCGGCTTCATCACGACGCTCAAGCTGTGGATGCGCCCGATCGGCGGCATCGGCGGCGGCTTCCTCGGCGACCGCGTATCGAAGGTGTCGGTGCTGTTCTGGGCGCTGCTGCTCGCCGCGCTGTCGCTCGTCGGCCTGATCGCCGCACCCGCGCACAGCCCGCAGGCGATGCTCGTCGTGCTCGTGCTGTTCATCGGCATCCTCACCTACGCGATCCGCGGCCTGTACTGGTCGCTGCTCGACGACTGCAAGGTGCCGACGCATTGCGCGGGCCTCGCGATCGGCCTGATCTCGGTGCTCGGCTATTCGCCCGACGTGTTCGTGCCGCTGATCAACGGCTACGTGACGCAGACCTGGCCGGGCGCGCACGGCTACCAGCTCTATTTCGGCTATATCGCGGCCATCGCGCTCTGCGGCGCGGGCGCGGCCGCCTTCCTCAAATACCGTCTCACCCGCATTCACCGAATCCAGGAGTCCGCATGAAGATCGTTTCGCTCGAAACCCATATCGTCGCCGTGCCGCCGCCGCATGTCGGCGGGATGTACTGGATCTTCGTGAAGCTGAAGACCGACGACGGCATCGAAGGCGTCGGCGAGATCTATTCGGCGACGTTCGGCCCGAAGGCGATGGCCCCGATCATCGACGACGTGTTCGAACGCCACCTGCTGAACCGCGACCCGCATCACGTCGAACGGCTGTTCCGCCAGGCCTATTCGAGCGGCTTCACGCAGCGACCGGATCTCACGATGATGGGCGTCGTCAGCGGCCTCGAAATGGCGTGCTGGGACATCATCGGCAAGGCCGCCGGCAAGCCCGTGTACGAACTGCTCGGCGGGCAGATCCACGAACGGCTGCGCTCGTACACGTACCTGTACCCGAAGAACGCGAAAGGCGAATACGACTACGACGATCCCGATCTCGCGGCCGAATGCGCGGCCGAAAACGTGAAGCTCGGCTTCACCGCCGTAAAGTTCGACCCGGCCGGCCCGTACACGGCCTACTCGGGCCACCAGCTGTCGCTGGACGTGCTCGACCGCTGCGAGACGTTCTGCCGCAAGGTGCGCGAAGCCGTCGGCAGCAAGGCCGACCTGTTGTTCGGCACGCACGGGCAGATGGTGCCGTCGTCGGCGATCCGGCTCGCGAAGCGGCTCGAGAAGTACGACCCGCTGTGGTTCGAGGAGCCGGTTCCCCCCGGCCAGGAAGAAGCGATCGCGCAGGTCGCGAAGCACACGTCGATCCCGATCGCGACCGGCGAGCGCCTGACCACCAAGTACGAGTTCCACAAGCTGCTGCAGGCGGGCGGCGCGTCGATCCTGCAGCTGAACGTCGCGCGCGTGGGCGGCCTGCTCGAAGCGAAGAAGATCGCGACGCTCGCCGAAGTGCACTACGCGCAGATCGCACCGCACCTGTACAACGGGCCGGTGGGCGCCGCCGCGAGCATCCAGCTCGCGACCTGCACGCCGAACTTCCTGATCCAGGAAAGCATCATGACGTGGGGCGGTTTCCATGCCGAAGTCGTGAAGACGCCGATCCGCTGGGAGGACGGCTACATCATCCCGTCGAACGAGCCGGGCCTCGGCATCGAGCTCGACATGGACGTCGTGCGGCGCCACACGCCGTACACGGGCGAACGGCTGCACCTGCAGATGGGCGAACACCCCGTCGACGTGAAGGATCTCGCCCCCGCGAAGGGCTGAGCGCAAAGGACAGACATGAGCTACGACTACATCATCGTCGGCGCGGGCTCGGCCGGCTGCATCCTCGCGAACCGCCTGAGCGAATCGGGCCGGCACTCGGTGCTGCTGCTCGAGGCGGGCGAACGCGACGCGTCGTTCTGGTTCAAGGTGCCGGTCGGCTTCACGAAGACCTACTACAACCGCCGCTACAACTGGATGTACTACAGCGAGCCCGAGGCGCAACTCGCCGATCGCAAGCTGTACTGCCCGCGCGGCAAGGTGGTCGGCGGGTCGGGCTCGATCAATGCGATGGTCTACGTGCGCGGCCAGCGCAGCGACTACGACGACTGGGCGGCCGCCGGCAATCCGGGCTGGGCGTACGACGACGTGCTGCCCTACTTCCGCAAGCTCGAAACCCACGCGGCCGGCGCGACCGATCCGCAGCATCACGGCGCGACGGGGCCGATTCACATCACGTCGATGAAGGCCGACGTGCATCCGATCGTCCACGAATTCCTGAAGGGCTGCGGCGAACTGAACCTGCCGCGCACCGACGACTTCAACGGCGCGCAGTTCGAAGGCGCGGGCATCTACGACCTGAACACGAAGAACGGCGAACGCTGCTCCAGCAGCTTCGCGTACCTGCGTCCCGCGCTGGGCCGCGCGAACCTCACGCTGCGCCCGGGTGCGCTCGTGCGGCGCGTGACCTTCGACGGCACGCGCGCCACCGGTGTGGTCGTCGCGGGCGCGCACGGCGACGAAACGCTCGTCGCCGCGCGCGAGGTGATCCTCGCGGCCGGCGCGGTCGATACGCCGAAGCTGCTGCAGTTGTCGGGCGTCGGCGATCCGGCGCTGCTCGCGCGCCGGCGCGTGCCGCTCGTGCATGCGCTGCCGGCCGTCGGCCGCAACCTGCAGGACCACCTGTGCGTGAGCTTCTACTTCAAGGCGAACCGGCCGACGCTGAACGACGAGATGGGCACGCTGCTCGGCAAGATGAAGATCGGGCTGCGCTACCTGCTGACGAAGCGCGGGCCGCTCGCGATGAGCGTGAACCAGGCCGGCGGCTTCTTCCGCGGCACGGACGATGCGCACGAACCGAACCTCCAGCTCTACTTCAACCCGCTGTCGTACCGGATTCCGAAGAGCGACCGCGCGAGCATCAAGCCCGAGCCTTACTCCGGATTCCTGATCGCGTTCAACCCGTGCCGGCCGACGAGCCGCGGCACGATCGAGATCGCATCGAACCGCGCGGAAGATGCCGCTAAGATCCACGTCAACGCGCTCACCACGCAGAAGGATCTCGACGAAGCCGTGCAGGGCAGCAAGGTGATCCGTGCGCTGATGCGCGCACCGGCGCTGAAGTCGATGACCGTCGAGGAAATCTCGCCGGGGCCGCAGGTCGATTCCGACGAAGCGATGCTGCAGTATTTCCGCGAGCAGTCGGGTTCGATCTACCATCTGTGCGGCTCGTGCGCGATGGGGCCGGACGCGGCGACGTCGGTGGTCGATGCGTCGTTGCGCGTGCACGGGCTGCAGGCGCTGCGGATCGTCGATGCGTCGGTGTTCCCGAACATCACGTCGGGCAACATCAACGCGCCGACGATGATGGTCGCGGAGAAAGGCGCGGATCTGATCCTGGCGGATGCGGGGCACGGCGAAGCGTCTGCCGTGAGCGCAAGCGAACGGGAAACGGTCACGCATTGAAGCGGCTGCGTGTTCGCCGATTGCCGTCCCGGCAATCGGCTTCACGACGCCACTCGATGCAACGTCAGCGCCGCTGACTATACCCAATAGGACAACACGATCAACGGGTCCCCCCCTTCCTTCGTTGCTCGCCAATTGATGAACGCGCTGCACTCGACGAGTGCGGCGAAAATCTCCGGATTGCGCTCCTTCAACGCTCCCGCATCGTCGATCCGCAGCGACACGATGCCGTGCTCGTAGCAATAGTCGCTCATGCAATCATTCCATGCATCCATGTTCCGGCCGTAGTAACCCGGAAATCCGAATTCGCTCGCGAAGTAGTCGTGAAACTTCGCCCAATCGCCAAGCGCTTTTCCGTCCACACTGAATCGGTTCATCGAGTCCTCTCGTTCACCGTAGAATCACCGCCGCCGTTCGTCATTCACGCCCCCAAGGCAGGCTCGCCCGCATCGAACCGGTCACACCCGCCCGGGCCGATCCCGCGGATCGCCGGTACGTCGCAGCGTGCGCCTCCCGTCCTTCGAGTCACATTCAGTCCCCCGCTCTGCCCCGCGCCTCCACCTCGTCGAACACCCGCACGATGTGATCGATCATCGCGCTCATCCGCGCGGTATGCCGCAGATCCTTGTGCGTGACCATCCAGACTTCATAGGGCCGCGCCGACGTGCGAGCCGGCCACACGCGCACCAGCCCGTCGCGCTCCGCGATCGGCACCGGGAGTTCGGCGAGCCCGAGCCCGGCGCGCGCGGCCGCGCGCAGCATGAGATTCGAATTCAGCGCCGACACGATCCGCCCCGCGCGCACCGGTTCCCCAACCACCGTCAGCGGGCTGCGCGCATTCAGGTGCGGCAGGAAGCACACGAGGTCATGCCCTTCGAAGCCGGTGCCGGGCACCGGCTCGCCATGCCGCTCCAGGTATTCCTCCGACGCGTACAGCGCCGTCGGCCATGCTGCGAGCCGGCGCATGAGCAGATCGGGATTGTCGGGCTTGATCGTGCGGATCGCGATGTCCGCCTCGCGCTTGGCCAGGTTCTCCACCTGCGTCGACGTGTTGAGCAGCACGCGCACGTCCGGATGCTCGTCGTGCAGGTTGCGCATCGCGCGCATCACGAATTCGAGCCCGATCGTATCGGTCGTCGTCACGCGCACGTCGCCGGCGAGGCGCCGGTCGACGCCCTGGGTCTGCCGCACCAGATCGATCGCCGACTGTTCCATCTTCTCCACGTTGCGCAGCGCCACCTCGCCCACCGCGGTCGGCACGTACCCGGCCGACGTGCGCAGGAACAGCGTCGCCCCGAGCGCGCGCTCGAGCGCCGCGAGCCGCCTGCCGACCGTCGCCTGGTCGAGCCCGACCGCCCGCGCAGCGCCGCGCAGGCTGCGTTCACGGTGGATCGCGAGAAAAATCCGTGCGTCGTCCCAGTTCAAGCGCCCTCTCCCGGTGTGATGCAAATTTGCATCTGTGGCCGTGAAAATCGCTGCGCGAATTCATCAAGGCCCAAGCCTATACTTTTTTCACCGATCACTCACCTGTCTTTCCGAGGCAAACATGTCCGATACGCTCTCCCCCGCTCCCGCCGACATGGCGGCAGTCGAAATCACCCGCCCCGGCGGCCCCGAAGTCCTCGCGACCGCACGTCGCCCGGTGCCGCGGCCGAAAGCCGACGAAGTGCTGATCCGGGTTCACGCCGCCGGCGTGAACGGCCCGGACGTGCTGCAACGCAAGGGGCTCTACAACCCGCCGCCCGGCGCATCCGACGTCCCGGGCCTGGAAATCGCGGGCGAAGTGGTCGCGACCGGCGAAGCCGTGCGCGACTTCGCGCCGGGCGACCGGGTCAGCGCGCTGGTGACGGGCGGCGGTTATGCGGAATACGCGGTCGCTCATCACCTCACGACGATGAAGCTGCCGCCCGGCCTCGACATGATCGAAGCCGCGGCGATGCCGGAAACGTTCCTGACGGTCTGGCTGAACCTGGTCCAGCGCGGGCGGCTGCAGGCGGGCGAATCGGTGCTGATCCACGGCGGCGCGTCGGGCATCGGCACCACCGCGACGATGATCGCGAAGGCGATGGGCGCATCGACCGTCATTACGACGGTCGGCTCGGAAGCGCATCGCGCCGCGAGCCTGCGCCTCGGCGCGGATCACGCGGTGAATTACCGCGAACAGGATTTCGTCGCCGAAGTCGACGCAATCACCGCCGGCAAGGGCGTGGACGTGATCCTCGACATCATCGCGGGCGACTACGTGGCGCGCAATTACCGGGCCGCGGCGATGAACGGGCGGATCCTGCAGGTCAGCGCGCTCGCCGGGCCGGCGAAGGAACTCGACGTGTGGCCGATGATGACCAAGCGCCTCACGCACATCGGTTCGACGCTGCGCTCGCGCACGCCGGAGGAGAAAGGCGCACTCATCGCCGAACTCGAACGGCAACTGTGGCCGCACGTCGCGGCGGGCACGGTCAAGCCGCAGGTGTTCCGCACCTTCGCGCTCGACGACGCGCACGGCGCGCACGTGCTGATCGACTCGGGCGAGCACGTCGGCAAGATCGTGCTGACGACGGCCGCGCACCGCGCGGCCTGACCCGGCACGACGCGTCAGTTCACGCTCGTGCGCTTCTCGACGAATCGCTTCACGTAATCGTCCGCCGGACGCGACAGGATGTCGTCCGGCGTGCCGACCTGCACGAGCGTGCCGTCACGCAGGATCGCGATCCGGTCGCCGATGCGCAGCGCCTCGTCGAGATCGTGCGTGATGAACACGATCGTCTTCGCGAGCGTCGCCTGCAGTTCGAGCAGCTGATCCTGCATCTCGGTGCGGATCAGCGGATCGAGCGCGGAGAACGCCTCGTCCATCAGCAGCACGTCGGTATCGGCCGCCAGCGCGCGCGCCAGCCCGACACGCTGCCGCATCCCGCCCGACAGCTCGTCCGGGTAATGATCGCCATACCCGTCGAGCCCGACCTTCGTCAGCCAGTTGCGCGCGGCGTCGGCCGCGTCCTGCCGCTTCTCGCCGCGCGTGCGCAGCGCATACGCGGCGTTGTCGAGCACGGTCTGGTGCGGCAGCAGCCCGAAGTTCTGGAACACCATGCTGACCTTGTAGCGGCGCAGCTCGCGCAGCCCGTGCGCGTCGAGCTTGATCACGTCGCGGCCGTCGATCACGATCTCGCCGGCCGTCGGCTCGATCAGCCGGTTGAAGTGCCGCACGAGCGTCGATTTCCCGGAACCCGACAGCCCCATGATCACGAAGATCTCGCCCGACTCGATGCCGAGGCTCACGTCGTTGAGCCCGACGTTGCAGCCCGTTTCGGCCAGCACGTCGGCCTTGCGCCTGCCCGAGCGCAGCAGGTCGAGTACGCGCGCATGCGCGGCCTGCGGCCCGAACAGCTTGTACACGTGTTTGACGTCGATGGTCGCCATGTCTGCCTCCGTTCCTATGCGCGCGACGATTGCGTCGCCTGATTCGAATCGACGCCCGCCGGCTGCGCCTTGCGCGGCAGCCGGTACGGCACGCGCGACGCGCCTTTCTGCCGGCGCTGCTGCGCGAGCCGGCGGCGTGCGCGACGCTCCTGGCCGAAGCCCTGGCTGATCCGGTCGATCACGATCGCGAGGATCACGATCGCGAGGCCGGCCTGCGTGCCCTTGCCGACGTCGAGCGTCTGGATGCCCGCGAGCACGTCCTCGCCGAGCCCGCGCGAGCCGATCATCGACGCGATCACGACCATCGACAGCGCCATCATCGTCGTCTGGTTGATGCCGGCCATGATGCTCGGCCGCGCGAGCGGCAGCTGCACGTTGACGAGCAGCTGCCAGCGCGTCGTGCCGAACGCGCGCGCGGCCTCCGTCACGTCCGGATCGACCTGGCGGATGCCCAGATCGGTCAGGCGGATCAGCGGCGGCAGCGCATAGATGATCGTCGCGAGAATCGCGGGCACCTTGCCGAGCCCGAACAGCATCAGCACCGGGATCAGGTACACGAAGCTCGGCAGCGTCTGCATCACGTCGAGCACGGGCAGCAGCATCCGCCGCAGCCACGCGCTGCGCGAGGCGAGGATGCCGGCCGGCACGCCGATCGCGACCGACAGCACCGTCGCGACGAGCATCAGCGCGAGCGTCTGCATCAGCTTGTCCCACAGGCCGAAGCAGCCGATCGCGTAGAGCAGCAGCATGAAAAGCGCGCCGAGGCCGATGCGGCGCGTCGCATTCCACGCGATCGCGCCGACGACCAGCAGCACGAGCCACGGCGGCGCCACGCGCAGCGCGCCTTCGAGCGGCACGAGCAGGTAGCGCAACACGAGCACGCTGAAGTGATGGAAACTGTCGCCGTATTGCGCGACGAAAGTCTCGAGCGCGCTGTTCACCCAGTCGGCGATCGACAGGTGCAGAAAGAAGCCGTTCATGTTGATTCTCCGTCGCGCCGCGAAGGCGCGTGACGGCGGCGGCGGGCGCGGGCCCGCCGCCGCGCGCAGGTTACGCGCCCTTCAGGCTGCCGGCGATCTTCTGCGCGACGTCGGCCGGCACCCACTGCTTCCACATGTCCTGGCGGGTCTTCAGGAACTGCGTGGCCATCGCCGCGCCGTCGATCTTCTTCGTCGTCATCTCGAGGATCGTCTGGTTCAGGAAGTCCATCGGGAAACGCACCTTGCCGAATACGCCGACGAGATCGGGGTTTGCATCGGCGAACGGCTTCGACACGCCGACCGTCAGCCGCGACACCATGTACGACGACGCGCACTGGTGCGTGCTGCTCTCGTCGCGCAGCGTCTTCCAGCATGCGTCGTTATAGGCCGGCATCTTCAGCGCGGTGAACTTGTACTTCGCCATCAGCGCGGCCGGGCCCCAGTAATAGAACACGATCGGCGCGCCGCGCTGGTACGCGGACGCGATCGCCGCGTCGAGCGCCGCGCCGGTGCCCGGATGGAAATTCGTGTACGACTGGTCGAGCTTCAGCACCTTCAGCAGACGCGTGTTCACACGCTCGCAGTCCCAGCCCGTCGGGCAGTTCAGGAAGCGGCCCTTGTCCGGCTCCTCCTCGTCGGCGAACACCTGCTTGAACTTAGGCAGATCGTCGACCGACACCAGCCCGGGCGCGACCGGCTTGATGTTGCGCGCCGGATCGCCCTTCACCACGTAGTCGGGCACGAACCAGCCTTCGGTCGTGCCGCCCGGCAGCGTGTCGCCGATCAGTTTCACGGCGCCCGACGAGACAGCCTTCGCGGTGATCTCGCTGCGGCCCGTCCACTGCTCGGCCCAGATCTGCAGGTCGTTGCGCGCGAGCGCCGTTTCGGTGGCGGCCGTGCTGCCCGGCACGACGTCCGTCTTGCAGCCGTAGCCCTTCTCCATGATCTGCCGCAGCACTTCGGTCGCGAACGACCCGCTCTCCCACGTGATGCCCGCGAAATGGACCGTCTTGCCGTCGGCGCACGCGCCGCCGGCCGCGTGGGCCGCGGGCGCGGACAGGATCGCCGCGGCGGCGAGAAGGACCGTTTTCAGTCGTCGAATCTGCATGGTGGGTCGTCTCCAAATCGAATCTGTTGTTTGTGCGTCGCGGCATGCGCGGCGACCGGCGAATCGTGCATCCAGCCACGTCCGGTCAGCCTGCATGTTTCAGCCGCCAATATGTTTAGGGAAACGAGTAATTCCGATCATGGCTATCGGCAGCGCCAATCGATCTCCGGGTGCCCCGCCAGGCCCGCCTGGCGGGCCTCTCGTCCGATTTCCCGCGCCTGCGCACGGGCCCGGCCAGGCTGCGTCGCGCCCCGTCCGGCGATGGCCCGTCCGGCGATGGCCCGACCGGCGTTGGCGCGCGGCGCCGCGCACACGGTTTCGACTGTCGAAACGGCCGGTCGCGACCCCATTGGCGAACCCGATCCCATCCATCGAAATTACTCGCTTTCGGTTCCTCTTCGGCTTGGGAAGAATGCGCGGTGTCATCGGAGGAGACACGACCCGGCACAGCCGGTCGCCGCGCCGCCGCGCATCGCGCGTTTCCGGCGCCGCGCGCGCTGCGCCGGAAACGCCCCGGATGACGGGGCGCGCCTCGCCGGTCGCGCCCACGACAACCGATACAAGAAGCTGGATATCCCGGAGATCTCTCAATGAAAAAGACCCTGACGGCGCTCGCCGTAACGGCAACCTTCGCCGCTCCCGTGTTCGCGCAGAGCAGCGTCACGCTGTACGGCGTGATCGACGAAGGCCTGAACTACACGAACAACGTCGGCACCGGCCACGTCTACGAGATGGCGAGCGGCTACGCGCAGGGCAGCCGCTGGGGCCTGAAGGGCAGCGAGGATCTGGGCGGCGGCATGAAGGCGATCTTCCAGCTCGAAAACGGCTTCGACGTGAACTCCGGCCGGCTCAACCAGGGCGGCCGCATGTTCGGCCGCCAGGCGTACGTCGGCCTGAGCCAGGCGCAGTACGGCACGCTGACGTTCGGCCGCCAGTACGACTCCGTCGTCGACTATCTCGCGCCGACCACGGCCAACGGCAACTGGGGCGGCTATCTGCTCGCGCACCCGTTCGACAACGACAACACCGACAACTCGTTCCGCCTCGACAACACGGTGAAGTACGCGAGCCCGAACTTCGGCGGCTTCACGTTCGGCGGCGCATACAGCTTCAGCAACAGCACGAACTTCTCGGACAACCGCGCGTACAGCTTCGGCGCGCAATACCAGAACAACGGGCTGCTGATCGGCGCCGCGTACCTGCAGGCGAACCATCCGGGCAACGGCTCGGCCGGCGCGATCACCGCGAACGACGCGAGCTACATCGCCGAGCGCATGCGCGTGTTCGGCGCGGGCATCAACTACACGTTCGGGCCCGCGACGGTCGGCTTCGCGTACACGAACTCGAACTACAAGAACCCGACCGGCAACGGTTACCTCGGCACGCCGGGCGCGATCATCGCACCGGGCGCGACGGTCAGCGCGATCAAGTACCAGAACTTCGAGGTCAACGGTTCGTACCAGGTCACGCCGGCGTTCATGGTCGGCGCGCAGTACGTGCTGTCGCTCGAGAAGTACGACGCGTCGACCGGCGACGCGAAACCGAAGATCCACTCGGTCGGGCTGATGGCCGACTACAACCTGTCGAAGCGCACCGACGTGTACGTGCAGGCCGCGTACCAGCACATCGCCGGCGACAAGACGAACTCGATCCTCGACAACGCGTTCATCCCCGGCACCGACGCGCCGTCGTCGACGTCGAACCAGGTGGCCGTACGTCTCGCGCTGCGCCACAAGTTCTGACGCAACCCGGTTCTCCGTTCTTCACGCGACACCCGCGCCGGCCGGCCCGAGGTGTCTTCGCCCGCCCGCACGCGCCAGCCTGCCGGCGGGTTTTTTCATGCGCGCTGCAACGCGCGTGACCGGCCGATGACGCCGGAACGGGCAACCGGCGCGCAATCGCCCCGTCAACCGTGACAGGTCAACGGACGACGATCAGTCGATACACTGTGGGCCTGCGCAACGGCCGCCATCCCCGCCTTCCTCGATGCCGGCCGTCGCCTTCATTACGCACGGCCCGCCGCCTTTCGCCCGTGCCGTGCGCCTGCCGCCCATCCCCGAGGAGTGTCACTTGAAGCACTGGCGCCGCGCGCTGTTCACCTTCGCCGCCGGCCTTCTGGCCGCCGCGACTTCCCATGCCCGCCCGGTCTGCACCGTCGTCGCCGATACCGCCACCGGCCAGGTGCTCGTGCAGCAAGGCGACTGCGCGACCCGCGTCACGCCCGCGTCGACGTTCAAGGTCGCCATCAGCCTGATGGGCTTCGATGCGGGCGTCCTGAAGGACGCGCACACCCCGACGCTCGAGTTCCACACCGGCTACCCCGACTGGGGCGGCGCGCCGTGGCGCGAGCCGACCGATCCGGCGCGCTGGATGAAACTGTCGGTGTTCTGGTACTCGCAGCAGGTCACCCAGGCGCTCGGGCAGGCGCGCTTCCAGCAATACACGAGCGCATTCGGCTACGGCAACGCGGACGCGACCAGCCCGCAGGGCGAACTGAACGGCGTGATGGGCGCCTGGGTCAATTCATCGCTGCGCATCTCGCCGCTCGAACAGGTCGGCTTCATGCGCAAGATCGCGAACCGGACGCTGCCCGTCAGCGCGCACGCGTACGACATGACCGAGCGCATCACGCTGATCGACACGCAGCCCGGCGGCTGGATCGTGCACGGCAAGACGGGCACCGGGTCGCCGGGACGCAAGTACGATGCGTCGCATGCGTACGGCTGGTTCGTCGGCTGGGCGGCCAAAGGGCCGCGCACGCTCGCGTTCGCGTACCTGATACAGGACGACGAGCGGCAGACGCCGAACGCCGGCCTGCGCGCACGCGACACGTTCCTGGCGACGCTGCCCGCCCTCGCCGAACCGGGCAGGCCGCAATGAGCGCCGGCCCGCGCAACGCGCGGATCGACCTGCTGCGCGGGATGTCGATCGTGCTCGTCCTGCTGCATCACTTCAACATCCCCTACTCGCTGCGCGAGACGTCGCTCGCGCGCGTATTCGGCTGGGAAACGGTGCATGCGGTGGTGCGCAACGGCAACTACGGCGTGACGATGTTCTTCGCGATCTCGGGCTACCTGATCACGTCGAATGCGCGACACCGCTGGGGCAACCTCGGCGCGGTCGACGTTCGCGCGTTCTACGTGTCGCGCATTGCGCGCATCGTCCCGTGCCTGCTCCTGCTGCTCGCGCTCGTCAACGGCCTCGCGGCGGCCGGCGTGCCGATCTTCCGGAACCACGCGCCGGAGGGCATCGCCGTGTCGTTCTGGCTCGTGAATCTCGCGTCGCTGACGTTCTGGATGAACGTGCTGATCGGCGCATACGGGTGGGTCAACTACGCGCTCGGCGTGCTGTGGTCGCTGTCTGTCGAAGAGGTGTTCTACCTGTCGTTTCCGCTGTTGTGCATCGCGCTGCGCCGCGATGCGCGGCTGGTCGCGTTCTGGGTGGCCGTCGCCGCGATCGGGCCCGTGTACCGCTTCACGCATGCCGGCGACGAAGGCGGGTTCCTCTATGCGTACTTCGCGTCGTTCGACGGGATCGCGATCGGCTGCTGCACCGCGTTGCTGGCCGAGCGCAAACGCTGGCAGCGGCTCGCCGCGCCGCTCGTGCAGGGGCTCGTCGCGGCGGCGATGGCCGCGCTGTATCTGGCCTGGCCGATCGCGGAAAGCCACGTCGCCGGCGTCACCGCGATGGCGCTCGGCACGGCCGTGCTGCTGATCGGCGCGCACGTCAACGGCACGCGCGCGCCGGGCCGGCTGCTCGCGCCGTTGCGCCGGGCCGGCACGCTGAGCTATGAGCTGTACCTGTTTCACCTGATCGTGCTCGGCGGGCTGCGCACGTTCTGGCCGCCGTCGGCCACGCATGGCGACACCCGGCTGCTGTTGCTGATCGCGTATCTGGCGTTGTCGGCAGTGCTGAGCGCGGCGATCGCGCGCGGCTATGCGACACCGCTCGACCGCTTCATCAAGCGGGTCGCGTCGCGACCGTCAACGCGCGTGCCGGACGGCGCGCGGTTCTAGCGGATCGTCGGCATCTCCTGCCGGGCGACATCAATTCGGAAAAAGAAAAAAGCGGCCAGCGCCCGGCCGTATCGCGATGGCGATACCGGCCGGCCTGACCGCAAACCCCGCGTATGCATCGCACGATCGGCCGAAGCCGTCGGGTGATCGGTAGCGTGTCGCCGCCCGCCGGTCAATCCAGATAGTCGGCGTATTCCTTGCGCGCGTAGCGGGCGAGCGTCGTCCACGGCGGCGGCTCGCGCCGCGCGGCCGGCGCCGGTGTCAACGTCAGCTTGCGCACGACGCGGCCATCGGCGCTCCGGTATTCGACCGACAGCGGCGCCTGCAGCGTCTCGCTCCACAGGATCCGGTTCACGCCGCGCGCGCCGGGCGTATCGACCGCCTGCTCGTACCAGAGGGTGCCGGGCGCGTCGCCGCGCTTCGCGACCGCGAGCCGCTTCAGCTGCGACGGCGGCGTGACGTAGTACGCGTTGTCCCACGAGCCGTCGAAACCCGTGGTTTCGTACTCGGCCGGCGGCACGCTGACGACCGTCCGGTTCGCCGCGTCGACGTACTCGATGCGGGCCGTCTTGCCGTCGTAAGTCACATGCCGTGCAGCCGCCTGGAAGTTGAAATGCCTGTGGCCCGCGTGGGCGGACGCCGGTTGCACGCCGGCGCGGCGGCCCGGGCCCGCGTCGTGGTCATGATCGTGATCGTCGCCCTGCCCGCCGCCGGCCGACGCGGCGGGCAGCACGCGTTCGACCCACACGTGCCCGTCGCGCCGCACCATCCGTTCGCGATACAGCGTCGTGCGCGTCACGCCGTCGGCCGTCACCGTTCGGCTCTCGTGCAGCAGCACGGCGTCGAGATCGGCCGCTGCACAAGCCGGCAGCGCAATCATCCCGCCGGCGAGCGCACAGAAGATCTGGCGTTTCATCGCGCGTTCCTGTTCATCGTCCCATCACCCGCCTCAGAAACCGAACGCCGAGCGCACGAGACCGAACACCTTCGTGTTGTCGATCGTGCCCTTGAACGCCTTCGCTTCGGCGCCGTCGGCGAACAGCATCACGTCGCCGCCGCCGTGCGTTTCCGACCCGGCGCTGCCCATCCGCACGCCCACTTCCTGCAGATACGCATCGTTCGTCGCGGTGGCCGAATCGACCGACGCGCGCACGTTCGGCCGGTTCGCGCCGTTGCCGAACACCAGCGTCGTGTAGGTATTGCCGTCGGCGTCCTTGCTCGGCTGGCCGTCGCGATAGTTGCGGCTGATGTCGAGAATCGGGTTGCCGCGCTTCGAATAACCGTTGATCGTCATCGTGTGGTCGTGGTCGGCCGTCACGACGATCAGCGTGTTCGACAGGTCGACCTTCGACAGCGCGACGCGGATCGCTTCGTCGAATGCCGCCGTGTCCTCGAGCGCGCGCTTCGCGTTGGTGCCGTGCAGCGCGTGATCGATCCGGCCGCCTTCGACCATCAGGAAATAGCCGTTCGAATTCTTCGACAGCACGTCGATCGCCTTCGACGTCATCTCGGCAAGGCTCGGCTGCGACGGCCCTTCGCCCTTGCCCGCGACGCGGTCCAGCTCGTACTCGAGATGGCTCGTCGAACTGAACAGGCCGACCAGCTTGCCGTTGCCGGCCTGCGCGAGCTGATCCTTCGTTGCGACGACCGTGTAGCCCTTCGCCTTCATCTCGTTGAGCAGGTTGCGCCCGTCCGCGCGGCCGCGCTTGTTGGCCACCGGATCGAACGGCGTCCAGTGGTTGCGGCCGCCGCCCATCAGCACGTCGACGCCGTCGCCGAGCGCCGCGTTGTAGCCCGCGCCGCCCGGCGCCGCCTGCGCGGCGATGTCGTATTGCGCGTCGCGATGGCAGATGTGCGAATAGGTCGCGGCAGGCGTCGCGTGCGTGAGCTCGGTCGTCGTGATCGCGCCGACCGCCTTGCCGCGCGCCTTCGCCAGTTCCAGCAGCGTCGCGACCGGCTGGCCGTTGCCCGGCGCGCAGTTGTTGACCGTCTTGTTGCCGTTCGCGTCGCTGCCCGGCGCAACCGCGCGCGTGTCGGACGACATCGACAGCACTTCGTTGTTCATCTTCACGCCGGTCATGTACGCGGCCATCGACGGCGCACTGTCGGTCGTCTGCGCGTCGTTCGAGAAGGTCTTGATGCGCGCGGTGCGCGCCAGCTTCTCCATCGTCAGTTGTCCCGACTCACCGACCTTGTAGATCCGGCTCGCCGTCACGGTCGTCGGCCCCATGCCGTCGCCGAGAAAGAAAATCACGTTCTTCGCCTGGCCGGCGGCCTGCGCCGCGCCGCATGCGAAACCCGCGACGGCCAGCGCCGCCGCGATGCACTTGATGGTCGACATCCTGTATTCCCCTGTACCCGTGTAGTCGGCGCTCACAGCTGCACCGCGTTGCGCACCAGCTCGAAGACCTTGTTGTTCTCGATCACGCCGTGGAACGCATCCGCGCCGCGGCCGATCGCACCGAGGAACACATCCGTGCCGCCGTGCGTCTCGTTGCCCTTGTCCATGCGCACGACCGCCTCCTGGCGATAGTCGTCGGCGCCGGTCACCGCGTCGGTGAGTGCGGTGCCCGCGCGGCTGCCCTGCACGCGGTTCTCGCCGTTGCCGAAGCCGATGATCGTGTACGGCGCGCCGTCCGCGTCCTTCGCGACCGCGCCCGTCTGGTAGTTGCGCAGCACGCCCAGCACGCCGGCCTTGCCCGCTTCGGTCTTGCCGGTGCGCGCCGCATAGCCGTTCAGCACCAGCGTGTGGTCGTGGTCGGCCGTGACGACGATCAGCGTGTTCTTCAGGTCGGGATCGGTCTTGCGCACCTTGTCGATCGTGGCCTTGATCGCGTTGTCGAACGCGACCGTGTCCTGCAGCGCGCGCTTCGCATTGGTGTCGTGCAGCGCATGGTCGATCCGGCCGCCTTCGACCATCAGGAAATAACCGTTCGGGTTCTTCTGCAGCACGTCGAGCGCGCGCGTCGCCATGTCGGTGAGGCTCGGCTCCTTCGTCGCGCCGCGATCGAGGTCGTAGCTCATGTGGCTCGACGAGAACAGGCCGACCAGCTTGCCGCTCTTCGTCGCATCGGCCGCCAGCAGGTCGTCGCGGTTCTGCGCGAACGCGTAGCCCTTCGCCTTCAGCTCGTTGACGAGGTTGCGCCCGTCGGTGCGCTTGCCGCCGCCGTCCTTCGGCACGAAGAATTGCGTGCCGCCGCCGAGCACGACGTCGACGCCGTCGCCGAGCGCACCGTTGTAGCCCGCGCCGCCCGGCACGAGCTGCGCCGCGATGTCGTTCTCGGCGTCGCGATGGCACACGTGCGCGTAGGTCGCGGCGGGTGTCGCGTGCGTGACGCGCGTGGTCGTCACGACACCGGTGGCCATGCCCTTCGCCTTCGCGATCTCGAGCAGCGTCGTCGCCGATTTGCCGTTGTTCGCGCCGCAATTGCCGGTCAGGCTCGCGCTCGGCTCGATCGCCTTCGTGTCGGGCGACATCGAGATCACTTCGTTGTTGGTCTTCACGCCGGTCATGTACGCCGACATCGACGGCGCGCTGTCCGTCACCTGCGCATCGTTCGAATAGGTCTTCACGAACGCGGTTTCCGGCAGCGTGTCGATCGTGAGCGCGCCCTCTTCACCGACACCGTAGATGCGTGCGGCCGTCAGCGTCGTCATCCCCATGCCGTCGCCGAGGAAGAAGATCACGTTGCGCGCGGCCGTCTGAACGGGCGGCTGGGTGGGCGACGTGCTGGTCGGGCCGTCATCGCTGCCGCAGCCGGCGAGCGCAAGGGCGCCCGCGCACAGCAGCGCCGCCGTTTTGATTCGATTCATGGTGCCGGTTCTCCCCGCCGTTGATGCTTTCGAAATGAAAGGCGATGGTAGGAACCCGATGTGACGGCAATGTGAATGGAAACTGGAAGGTATCGAATGAATTATGAAAGGCGACGGCGAGGCGCCACGGCCGGGCGCCGCGCGTGCTGCGGCGTCATTCCGCGTGTTCGGCGGCGATGTTGCGCACGGTCACGATGCGCGCTGGCGGAATGTTTGCCCACACGATCCGGCTGTCGCAGGCAACGAATGCCGAATCGCCGAGCGGGTGACGGCCGGGCGGCCGCAGGTCGTACGTGAACTGGATCATCACGCCGTCAGCGGACAGCACGCGATGGCACTGGCCGACGATCGCCGTCACGTCCTGCCGCGGCAGCGTGCGCAGCGGCAGGCACGACACGATCGCGTCGACGCGCGCGTCGGGCGGCAGCAGGCGTCCGAGCTGCCGCGCGTCGCCCGACACGATCGAGATGCCCGGAAAACGTCGCCGCAGATGCTGGACGAACGCCGGCGAACGCTCGACCACGACGAGCCGCCGCGGCGCGACGCCGCGTTCGAGCAAGGCCGCGGTGATCGCGCCGGTGCCGCCGCCGAGCTCGACGACGAGCCCGTCGCCGTCCGGCACCGCATCGGCCATCTCGCGCGCCAGCTGCCGCGAACTCGGGCACAACGCGCCCACCGCAGCCGGACGGCCGACCCACTCGCGCACGAACAGTGCCGACACTCGCCACGCATTCGGCCAGATCATGGGCAGCCCTTGAGCGATTGCGCCGCCGGCAACGACGCGTCAAAGACTTCATGGAACAGGGCTACGGCGACACGGGGCTTTGGCATGCGCATCCTCCTGGACGAATCGGTCCGTCGCAGGAAGCGCGACGATCAAATCGATTCTAGGAAACGCAAACTTAAGGCGACGTGAAGATTGACCCTGATTCCCCTGATCAATTCGTACCGGATCAACGGCCGACGCCCGCCCCGTGCGCGGCCCGTCTCACCGCAGGTTGGTTCTCGCCAGCTCGACGATCTCGTCACCGCGCCCGCTGAGGATCGCGCGCAGCATGAACAGGCTGAAGCCCTTCGCATGCGCGAGTTCGATCTTCGGCGGCATCGCGAGCTCGTACTTCGACGTGACGACGTCGACGACGGCCGGCCCGTCATGCGCGAACGCCATGCGCAGCGCTTCCTCGACGTTCTCCGAGTGCTCGACCCGCACGCTGAAGATGCCCGCGCCCTTCGCGATCGCCGCGAAATCGGTCGGGCTCAGGTCGACGTTCGTGTCCAGATAACCGGCCGCCTTCAGCTCCATCGACACGAAGCCGAGCAGGCTGTTGTTGTACACGACGATCTTGACCGGTAGCTTGAGCTGGCGCGCGGTGAGCAGGTCGCCGAGCAGCATCGACAGCCCGCCGTCGCCGGACAGCGACACCACCTGCCGCCCCGGATGCGCGCCCTGCGCGCCGAGCGCCTGCGGCATCGCATTCGCCATCGAGCCGTGATTGAACGAACCGTGCAGTTGCCGCTTGCCGTTCATCGTCAGGTAGCGCGCGGCCCACAGCGTCGGCGTGCCGACGTCGGCCGTGAAGATCGCGTCCTCCGCCGCGACTTCGTCGACGATCTTCGTCAGGTATTGCGGATGAATCGCGCGGCCCGGCGGCTCGGCCACCGCGAGATCGTCGAGCCCCTTGCGCGCGGCCGCGTAGTGCTTCAGCGCATTCTCGAGGAAACGCCGCTGCGTCTTGCGCGTCAGGCGCGGCAGCAGCGCCGCGATCGTTTCCTTCACGGTGCCGACGAGGCCGAGCGCGAGCGGCGCGCGATGGCCGAGCTGCGAGCCTTTCCAGTCGATCTGCGCGATCTTCGCGTTCGACGGATAGAACGGCCGGTACGGGAAATCCGTGCCGAGCATCAGCAGCGTGTCGCACGATTCCATCGCGTGATAGCCCGAGCTGAAGCCGATCAGCCCCGTCATCCCGACGTCGAACGGGTTGTCCCATTCGACGAACTGCTTGCCGCGCAGCGCATGCACGACCGGCGCGCCGAGCGTGTCGGCCAGCGCGACCACCTCGTCGTGCGCGCCCTGCGTGCCGCTGCCGCACAGCAGCGTGACCGCGTCCGAGCCGTTCAGCAGCGCCGCCAGCCGGTCGAGATCGGCGTCGGCCGGCAGGATCGACGGCGGCGCCGCTTCGCTCCATGCCGGCGCTTCGTCCGGGCCGTCGCCCAGCGCGATGTCGCCCGGCAGCACGATCACCGCGACGCCGCGTTCGTCGATCGCGGTGCGCATCGCGCGCGCGAGCACGCGCGGGAACTGCGATGCGTTGGTCACGAGCTCGGCGAAATGGCTGCACTCGCGGAACAGCTCCTGCGGATGCGTTTCCTGGAAGTAGCCGAGGCCGATCTCGGTCGACGGGATGTGCGCGGCGATCGCGAGCACCGGCTGATGATTGCGGTGACAGTCGTAGAGGCCGTTGATCAGGTGCAGGTTGCCGGGGCCGCAACTGCCCGCGCACACCGCGAGCCGCCCGGTCGACGCGGCATCCGCGCCGGCCGCGAACGCGGCGCTTTCCTCGTGCCGCGTATGCATCCAGCGGATCGAGCCGATCTGGCTCAAGCTGAACGACAGGCCGTTCAGGCTGTCGCCCGTCACGCCCCAGATACGCTCGACGCCCGCTGCCGCCAGCGTCTTCGCCAGGTATTCCGCCATCGTCTGTCTAGCCATCATGCCCTCGCTCGTTGATCGGTCGTCACACGATTGATCCGGCAACGGCGGCCGCCGTTGCCGCTGACGGGACGAGCATACGCGATCGTCCCGCGCGGCGTCGTGACGATGCAAGCGCCCTGCACGCCGCCGCGGCAGCGATCCGTCATGCCGCACGCGGCCCCTTTCGACGGCGTCGGGCAATCGTCGGCGCTTTGTCATGGTTCCGACTCCAGCCGGCAGCCGAAAAGCGGGCAGGCGCGCCTGCGATGCCCCGCTCAGCTCCAGTCGGATGCCGCCTCGTCCGGATCGACGAGCGTCAGTCCGGACGCCGGCAACGGCAGCGCGGTCTTGTAGCGCACCTGCTTCAGCGCGAAGCTCGACCGGATGTTCGATACACCGGGGATCGTCGTCAGGCGCTCGATGATGAAACGCTCGAGCGTGCGCATGTCGGGCATCACGACGCGCAGCAGGTAGTCGGCGTCGCCCGACATCAGGTAGCACTCCATCACCTCGGGCCGCTGCGAGATCGCTTCCTCGAAGCGCTGCAGCGCGTCCTCGACCTGCTTCTCGAGGCTGACCTGGATGAACACGTTGATCCGCAGCCCGAGCGGCTCGGGGTCGAGCAGCGTGACCTGCTGCCGGAACAGCCCGAGCTTCTCCAGCGCGCGCACGCGGTTGAAGCACGGCGTGGCCGACAGGTTCACCGCACGCGCGAGTTCCGCGTTCGTGATCCGCGCGTTCTGCTGCAGCTGGTTCAGGATGCCGATGTCGATGCGGTCGAGCCGCCGCGGGTTTGAACTCATGGTCGAAATATTCCGGAAGAGTGGCCACAACCGGAATATTTACACTATCGGCGCGTGAAATCCGAATGAAATCAGACGCATATTTTGCGGATCGGCGGGTAGCATGATCCGACCGATTGCCACTGATGCGCGCCGCTCTGAACCGGCGCGCGGGAGACCTGCGATGACGGACCTGTCGAACGGTATCGACGCCACGCGGCGCGCGGGCGGCGCTCACGCCGACACCGACCCTGAAGAAACCGCCGAATGGCTGGAGGCGCTCGACGCCGTCGTCGCGCACGTCGGCAAGGAGCGCGCCCAGTACCTGCTCGGCCGCCTCGCCGCGCATGCGCACACCCGCGGGCTCGCGGCGCCGCGCGGCCCGGTCACGCCGTACATGAACACGATCGCCGCGCACGAGCAGCCGCCCTATCCGGGCGACGCCGATCTCGAGGAACGGCTGTCCGCCGCGCTGCGCTGGAACGCGCTCGCGATGGTCGTGCGCGCGAACCGTGCGTACGGCGAGCTCGGCGGCCACATCGCGAGCTACGCGTCGGCATCCGACCTGTTCGAAGTCGGCTTCAACCACTTCTTCCGCGCGACGCCGGCCGGCGCGGGCGATGAAAGCGGCCCGGGCGGCGATCTCGTGTACTTCCAGCCGCATTCGTCGCCGGGCGTCTATGCACGTGCGTATCTCGAAGGTTTTCTCGGCGAGGACCACCTCACGCACTATCGCCGTGAAATCACCGGGCCCGGGCTGTGCTCGTATCCGCACCCGTGGCTGATGCCCGATTTCTGGCAGTTCCCGACCGGCTCGATGGGCATCGGCCCGATCAACGCGATCTACCAGGCGCGCTTCATGCGCTACCTGCAGCATCGCGGGCTCGCGAACACCGCGGGCCGCACCGTGTGGGGCTTCTTCGGCGACGGCGAGATGGACGAACCCGAATCGCTCGGCGCGCTGTCGCTCGCCGCGCGCGAGGGGCTCGACAACCTCGTGTTCGTGATCAACTGCAACCTGCAGCGGCTCGACGGCCCGGTGCGCGGCAACGGCCGCGTGATCGACGAACTCGAGGCGCAATTCGCGGGTGCCGGCTGGAACACGATCAAGGTGCTGTGGGGCTCCGACTGGGATCCTCTGTTCGCGCGCGACCACGCCGGCGCACTCGCACGCGCATTCGCCCATACCGTCGACGGGCAGTTCCAGACCTTCTCCGCGAACGACGGCGCCTACAACCGCGCGCGCTTCTTCAGCCAGGACCCTGCGCTCGAAGCGCTCGCCGCGCAGCTCACCGACGCGGAGATCGACCGCCTGCGCCGCGGCGGCCACGACGCGCGCAAGCTGCACGCCGCGTATGCGCGTGCGCTCGCGCACCGCGGCCAGCCGACGGTGATCCTCGCGAAGACGATGAAGGGATACGGGATGGGTGCGGCCGGCCAGGGCCGGATGACGACCCATCAGCAGAAGAAGCTCGACGTCGACGATCTGAAGGCGTTTCGCGACCGCTTCCGGTTGCCGCTGTCGGACAGCGACGTCGAGCAGTTGACGTTTTACAAGCCAGCGGAAGACAGCCCGGAAATGCGTTACCTGCATGCCCGCCGGGCTGCCCTGGGAGGCTATCTGCCCAGAAGGCGGATGGCGGCATCGAAGGGGCTGACCGTCCCTTCGATGCCGGCCTGGGGTGCGTTCGCGCTGGATGCGGCCGGCCGCGAGATGTCGACGACGATGGCGCTCGTGCGCATGCTCGCTGCGCTGATCAAGGATCGCGAGCTCGGCCCGCGCGTCGTGCCGATCGTCGCTGACGAAGCGCGCACGTTCGGCATGGCGAGCCTGTTCCGGCAGGTCGGCATCTACTCGCCGCTCGGCCAGCGCTACGAGCCGGAGGATCTCGGCTCGATGCTCTATTACCGCGAGGACACGCGCGGCCAGATTCTCGAGGAAGGCATTTCGGAAGCGGGTGCGATCTCGTCGTGGATCGCCGCCGCGACGTCGTACAGCGTGCACGACCTGCCGATGCTGCCGTTCTACATCTACTACTCGATGTTCGGCTTCCAGCGCATCGGCGACCTGATCTGGGCCGCCGCCGACCAGCGCGCGCGCGGCTTCCTCGTCGGCGCGACGTCCGGGCGCACGACGCTCGGCGGCGAAGGGTTGCAGCACCAGGACGGCAGCAGCCACCTCGCCGCGTCGACGATTCCGAACTGCCGCGCATACGATCCCGCGTTCGCGTACGAAGTCGCGACGATCGTCGATGCCGGCATGCGCGAGATGGTCGAGCAGCAGCGCGACGTGTTCTATTACGTGACGGTGACGAACGAGAACTACGCGCAGCCTTCGCTGCCCGGCGGCGATGCGCAAGCCTTGCGCGAAGGAATCCTGAAGGGGATGTATCCGCTGGCGGCGGAATCGCATGCGACCGCGCAAGTGCAGTTGCTCGGCGCGGGCGCGATCCTCGGCGAAGTCATCGCCGCGCAGCGCATGCTGAAGGAAGACTGGGGCATCGATGCGGCCGTGTGGAGCGTCACGAGCTTCACGGAACTGCAGCGCGACGGGATGGAGGCCGAGCGTCGCGCGCGGCTCGACGACGACAGCCCGCACGCAATGCCGTATGTCACCGCCGCGCTCGCCGCGACGCGCGGGCCCGTGATCGCCGCGACCGACTACTTGCGCGCGGTGCCCGAACTGATCCGCGCGTACGTGCCGCGCCGCTACGTGACGCTGGGCACCGACGGATTCGGCCGCAGCGACACGCGCGACGCGCTGCGCGCGTTCTTCGAGGTCGATCGTGCAAGCATCGTGCTCGCGGCGCTGAAGGCGCTGGCGGACGAGCACGAGATCGACCCGGCCATCGTGCGGGCCGCGCGCGAACGCTACCGGCACGACACATCGCCGGATACGCCGCCCTGGCAACGCTGACGCGAAACGCCGCGCGACCTGCGCGGCGTTTTTGCATGGATCGGCCGTTGCGTGCCGTGACCGCCGACGGTCATTGATGCCTCGCGCTCAACACCACCCGCTGCCGAACCGCACTACACCGGCAACGCGTGCGTGGACAGAATCTCCTTGAGCACCATGAACGAGCGCACCTGCCGCACGCCCGGCAGATAGATCAGCTGCTCCGCATGCAGCCGGTTGAAGCTCTCGTTGTCGCGCGTGCGCACCAGCATGAAGTAGTCGAACTCGCCGGTCACGACGTGACATTCGACACACCCCGACACCTTCTGCGCGGCCTTCTCGAACGCGGCGAACGCCTCCGGCGTCGAGCGGTCGAGCACGAAGCCGATCACGACGAGCATGCCGGCCCCGAGCGGCTTCGGGTCGAGCAGCGCGACGATCCCGCGAATCATCCCCATCTCCTTGAGCCGCTCGACGCGCCGCAGGCACGCCGGCGCGCTCAACTTCACCTTCGCGGCGAGGCTCACGTTCGAGATCGACGCGTCCTGCTGAAGCTGCCTGAGGATCGCGCGATCGATGCGGTCGAGCGCGGGCGCCGCATCGGCCGTCTCCGCCGAATTTCTACTTAATTTCATTGCGTCATCCTCCGTTTCTTCGAACCAGAATTGCTTAGACAGCTCCCGATTCCTCACCAACGTAGGCCGACGATATTTATTTCGCAAGCTCATTTCGTGTGTGCTTGCCTATCATTTTTACATCGGGAGGCCGCGTGCCGGCGCTTCCCGAACGTGCTGCTTCCCGTACCCACCCTGTCTTTCCGGAGACCCGAGTCGATGAACCTGCAACGTTTCCCCCGTTATCCGCTGACGTTCGGCCCGACCCCGATCCAGCCGCTCAAGCGCCTGAGTGCGCACCTCGGCGGCAAGGTCGAGCTGTATGCGAAACGCGAGGACTGCAACAGCGGCCTCGCGTTCGGCGGCAACAAGACCCGCAAGCTCGAATACCTGATCCCGGACGCGCTTGCGCAGGGCGCGGATACGCTCGTGTCGATCGGCGGCGTCCAGTCGAACCAGACGCGCCAGGTCGCGGCCGTCGCCGCGCATCTCGGGATGAAGTGCGTGCTCGTGCAGGAGCACTGGGTCAACTACGACGATCCGGTATACGACCGCGTCGGCAACATCCAGCTGTCGCGCATGATGGGCGCCGACGTGCGACTCGTGGCGGACGGCTTCGACATCGGCATTCGCCGCAGTTGGGAAGACGCGATGGAAAGCGTGCGGCAGGCGGGCGGCAAGCCGTATCCGGTGCCGGCCGGCTGCTCCGAGCATCCTCTCGGCGGGCTCGGCTTCGTCGGCTTCGCCGAAGAAGTACGCGCGCAGGAAGCGCAACTCGGCTTCAAGTTCGACTACATCGTCGTGTGCTCGGTGACGGGCAGCACGCAGGCGGGGATGGTCGTCGGCTTCGCGGCGGACGGGCGCGCGGATCGCGTGATCGGCATCGACGCGTCGGCGACGCCGGAAAAAACACATGCGCAGATCACGCGTATTGCCCGGCACACGGCTGAAATCGTCGAGCTCGGGCGCCGCATCGACGAACAGGACGTCGTGCTCGACACGCGTTATGCCGGCCCGGAATACGGCCTGCCGAACGACGGCACGCTGGAAGCGATCCGGCTGTGCGCGCGGCTCGAAGGCGTGCTGACCGACCCCGTCTATGAAGGGAAATCGATGCACGGGATGATCGACAAGGTGCGCAACGGAGAATTCGAGCCGGGGTCGAAGGTGCTGTATGCGCATCTCGGCGGCGTGCCGGCGTTGAGTGCGTATGCGGAGATTTTCCGCAACGGGTAACGCCCGAGCGATCGCGATCCGGCGCGCCAGCGTGCGCGCCGTCACGGCGCCGGCCCGGTCGACTTTGTCGACATCGGGACGGCGCCGTTTCTTCGTTGTGACACGTCCTGCGTCCTCTGGCTGCCGCTTGCTCCGTCCCATCGCGGTGCTCAGCCGCTTTCACGCCCTCCCCCAGCCGCTTCGCACGCGGCATCCCCCGTTTCCTCCTCGCTGATCATCGCCCGCATCGGACGCGACTTGTCTGTCAAAAAACATTGACCATAGGACGTGCTCTCAAATCATTCGTACCTGTACTAAGCCTCACGTGTCCCATTTAGTAGGCGTTCTATTTAAATCACCTCCCTGCTTACCGAAAATTGACACGGTCGAGTCGATTGCAACGTTTCGCAAACATTCGCCCGCAACAGCACGGCCAAAACCGCCGATGCACGCGCGCAACCGGCCGACAAAGTCAGGCGCCGTCGTCGTCCATCGATTGCCCATCCCATGCACTGCAAGACCGCCGCCCCTCGGCCCGATCCGGGGGTGGCAACGCATCGGCATCGAAAACGCACGACGCACCGCCCATCCGACCAATCGACAGGGGCAGGGGTATATGGATACGCCATTCGAAATCCGGCAAGCACACGAGTCGCCCGTCGCAGGGGGATCGCTCGCACGCGTGTCCGATGTCGCGCTGATCTCGATCGGCGCGCTGGCCGCGGCACTGATGCTGCCCGATACAGGCACCGACCGATCGCCCGAACTGGCTGCCGTTGCCTGCGCGGCGACGTTCGCGCTGATGCTGTTCCCCGCGTTCGGCATCTACCGGATGCCGGACGGACGGACGAAACGCCGCGCGGCGATCCTCACCGTACTCGCGTGGCTGCTCGCGCAAGGCTGCGCGGCGCTCGTGATGCACACGCTGGCGCCCGAGTCGAGCATCCCGACGAACTGGTACCTCCTCTGGACGGCCGCAAGCGGCGCCGCGCTCTGCGTGCCTCGGCTCGTCGCCAGCCGAACGCTCGGGCGGATCGGGCATCCGCCCGCAGGCGGCCATCCGGTCGCGATCGTCGGCACCGGCGCCCATTGCGACGCGGTGCGCGACCGGATTGCGCGGATGCCGTCGGCAGGATTCCGCGCCGCCGCCACATTCGATCCCGACCATGCCCGCCCCGATGTCCGCGCCGACGTCCCGCACTTCGATGCGCTTGACACGTTCGCGCAGCACGTACGCGCGCACGCGATCCCCGAAGTCTGGCTCGCGCTGCCGATCGGCGACACGCGCACCGTGATGGCCGTGATCGATGCGTTTCGAAACGATCTCGTCAACATCCGGCTCATGCCTGACGTCAGCGCGATGACGATGTTCGACGGCGGCATGGTCGACCTCGTCGGCGCGCCGGCGATCAATCTCGTTGCGTCGCCGCTGTCGTCCCGCGCGCTGCTTCAGAAAGCCGTTTTCGATCGCCTCTTCGCGGCCGCGGTGCTGATCGGCACGGCGCCGCTGCTGCTCGCGATCGCGGCGGCGGTGCGGCTCTCGTCGAAGGGCCCTGCGTTGTTCCGGCAGCAGCGCCAGGGCGCGAACGGCAGCACCTTCACGATCCTCAAGTTCCGCACGATGCGGCTGCACGACGACGGCCGTGAAGTGCGGCAGGCCACGCGCGGCGATCCCCGCGTCACGCGCATCGGCGCGTTCCTGCGCCGCACGAGCCTCGACGAACTGCCGCAGTTCGTCAACGTGCTGCGCGGCGAGATGTCCGTCGTCGGGCCGCGCCCGCACGCGCTCCAGCACGACAACCTGTATCAGCCGATCGTCGACGGCTACATCCATCGCTATCGCGTGAAGCCGGGCATCACGGGCTGGGCCCAGATCAACGGGCTGCGCGGCGAAACCGACTCGATCGAGAAGATGCAGCGCCGCGTCGAGGCCGATCTCCATTACCTGCGCAACTGGTCGTTCTCGCTCGACATGCGGATCGTCTCGGCCACCGTTCTGCGCGGCTGGGTGCATCACAACGCGTACTGACCTGCACGCAACGCGCGCCTTTCGAAGCGCCGCCCATCACTAAGGATAACTGATGACAAACCCGACACCCGAGCGATCCGATACCGTCCATCCGCGTTGCATGCGTTTGCTGCTGGCCATGGCCGCGAGCGTCACGCTGTCAGCCTGCGTTCTCGCGCCCGGCATGCGGATGAGCCCGCCGTCCGACGCGGCAGACGCGCACGCCGCCAGCGGTGCCCCCGCGTTCCGGATCACGCCGATCGATGCCGGCCTGATTCGCGAACTCGATGCGCAATCGGCGAGCCGGCAAACCGGGCAGTCCGATCGGCTTGCCGCATCGCCCGGCCCATACCGGATCGGCCCCGGCGACGTATTGCAGATCACCGTGTGGGACCACCCCGAACTCGCGGCGTCGCAAGGCCCCGCGCCACAGAACGCGCCGCGCGCGGCGGATCCGGCATCCGGCTTCGTCGTCGATCCGAAAGGCAACGTGTCGTTCCCGTTCGCGGGCACCGTGCACGTCGCGGGGTTGACCGCCGACGCCGCGCAGGCGCGGATCGTCGCCGCGCTGTCGCGCGTGTATCGCGGCCCGCAGGTGACGTTGCGCGTCGCGTCGTTCCGCTCGCAGCAGGTCTACATCGACGGCGAGGTTCGCACGCCGGGCGCCCAGCCCGTCAACGACGTACCGATGACGCTGTACGAGGCGCTGGGCCGCTCGGGCGGCCTCAGTCCGGCCGCCGACCAGAGCCGCATGACGCTGGTGCGCGACGGCGTGACCTATCCGCTCGACCTGAGCCGGATGCTGCGCAACGGCCGCAATCCGGCCGACGTCGTGCTCGCCGCCGGCGATCTTCTTCACGTGCCGGCCCGCAGCGACTACGGCGTATACGTGATGGGCGAAGTCAACAAGCCGTCGCTCGCGGTGCCGCTGCGCGACGGGCGCCTGACGCTGTCCGACGCGCTGTCCCAGGCCGGCAGCGTGAACGCCGGCACGGCCGACGCAGCCCAAATGTTCGTGATCCGCGGCTCAGGCACGGACAGCCCGCAAGTGTTCCATCTCGACGCGCGCTCGCCGGTGTCGATGGTGCTCGCGAACGAGTTCGAGCTGCAGCCGAAGGACATCGTCTACGTCGACGGCAACGGCCTCGTGCGCTTCAGCCGCGTGCTCAGCCTGCTGCTGCCGGGCGTCAATACCAGCGCCACCGCGGCGCTCGCCGTCAAATGAGCGCGATCTCGACGCTGCTCGTCGTGTGCATCGGCAACGTCTGCCGCAGCCCGATGGCCGAAGCGCTGTTGCGCGCGCGGCTGCCGGGCGTCGACGTGCAATCGGCCGGCCTCGGCGCGCGCGACGGCCAGTCGGCCGATCCGCATGCGGTCGACCTGATGCGCGAGCGCGGCCTCGACATCGCCGCGCACCGCGCACGGCGCGTGCCGCCCGGGCTCGCGATGCGCGCCGACCTGATCCTGACGATGGACGCCGACCAGCAACAGCGGCTCGAACGCCGCCTGCCGGCGATGCGCGGCCGCGTGTTCCGGCTCGGCATGCCCGATCCGTCCACCGGCCGCGCGCACGGCTTCGACGTCCCCGATCCCTATCTGGGCCCGCGCGCGTCGTTCGAGCACAGCCTGCGGCTCATCGAATGCGGCGTCGACGCATGGTGCGCGCGCATCGCGCCGGCCGCCCCTTCCACACCTGCCCTTTCCGATTCGAACCGATGACATCCACACCTTCCCACGAGCATGCGCACGACCGCGACGCCGAGCTCGATCTCGCCGGCGCGATCGACGTACTCGTTTCCCGACGCTGGCTGATCGCCGCCGTCACCGCCGCCTGCATGGGTGCCGGCACGCTGTACGCGCTCCTCGCACCGCGCCAGTACCAGGCCGACATCATGGTGCAGGTCGAGGACAGCGGCGACACGTCGGCCGCCAAGAGCGCACTCGGCGACGTGTCGTCGCTGTTCGACATCAAGTCGAGCGCCGCGGCCGAAGCGCAGATTCTCGCGTCGCGGCTCGTCGTCACGCGTGCGGTCGACGAGCTGCGCAGCTACATCGTCGTACAGCCGAAGCGCTTCCCGGTGGTCGGCGAATTCGTGTCGCGCTTCAACACCGGGATAGCACAGCCCGGCCTGCTGGGCATCGGCGGTTATGCATGGGGCACCGAAAGCGCCGAGCCGGCACGCTTCGACGTGCCGAAACCGCTGGAGGGCGAGCGTTTCGAACTCGTGCTGCTCGACGGCGGACGCTACCGCCTGACGGGTGGCGCGTTGCCCGCGCCGGTCACGGGCGCGATCGGCCGCCTGGAGACGATCCCGACCGCCTACGGCCCGATCTCGATCGACATCGCCGGCATCGACGCGCATCCAGGCACCCGCTTCACGCTCGTGCGCGAATCGCGTGCCGGCACGATCGACGCGCTGCGCCGCGGGCTCGACGTCCAGGAAAAGATCAAGCAGTCGGGCGTAATCGTCGCGACGCTGCGCGGCGCCGACCCGCAGCGCGTGCAGGCACAGTTGCAGGCCGTCGCAAGCCACTACGTGCGCCAGCACATCGAGCGCAAGTCCGCCGACGCCGCGCAATCGCTCGCGTTCCTCAACGCGCAGCTGCCGGTGCTCAAGAAGCAGTTGCAGGACGCCGAACAGCGCTACACGAACATGCGCAACGCGAACGGCGCGATCGACCTGGACGAGGAAGCAAAGCTGATCCTCCAGCAATCGGCCGACGCGAAAACGCGCAGGCTCGAACTGGAGCAGAAGCGCGACGCGATGAATGCGCGCTTCGCGCCGGGCCATCCCGACATGATCGCGCTCGATGCGCAGATTGCGACGCTCGCACGCGAACAGCAGTCGTTCGAACGTCAGGTCGGCCGCCTGCCCGAGCTGCAGCAGAACGCCGTGCGCCTGATGCTCGACGTGAAGGTCGACACCGATCTCTACACGGCGCTGCTCGCCAACGCGCAGCAGCTCGAACTGGTCAAGGCCGGCAAGACCGGCAGCGTGCGGCTCGTCGACACGCCGATCGCGCCTGAAGACCCGGTGCGCCCGAACCGGCCCGTCGTGATCGCGGCCGCCGCGCTGCTCGGTTTCGCGCTCGGCGTCGCGCTCGCGTTCGTGCGCGACTATCTGTTCGGCGGCGTGCGCAGCGCCGACGAGATCGAGCGGCCGCTCGGCATCGACGTCTATGCGACCGTTCCCGCATCGTCCGGCCAGCGGCAGGTCGCCCGGCGCAGCGCGCAACGGCTGCCGGGGCCGCACCTGCTGAGTGTGCTCCAGCCGCACGACCCGGCAGTCGAGAGCCTGCGCAGCCTGCGCACCGCGCTGCGCTTCGCGATGCAACGCGCGCGCAACAACGTGCTGCTGCTGACGGGCCCCGTGCCCGGCGCCGGCAAGTCGTTCGTCGCGTCGAACTTCGCGGCGCTGCTGGCCGCCAACGGCGAGCGCGTGTTGCTCGTCGACGGCGACCTGCGCCGCGGCTACCTGCACGACGCGCTCGGCGTCGGGCGCGAGCCGGGCCTTGCCGACCTGCTGTCCGGCACCGCGACGCCGGACGCCGCGATCCGCCGCGACGTGATCCCCAACCTCGACTTCATTTCGACCGGCACCATCCCCGAACACCCGTCGGAGCTGCTCGTCGACGAGCGTGTCGGCGCGCTGCTCGACACGCTGTCGGCCCGCTACGACCGCGTCGTGATCGATGCCGCGCCGATCCTCGCCGTGACCGACGCCGTCGTGCTCGGCCGCCATGCGGGCACCGTGCTGCTCGCGGCCCGCGCGGCGTCGACGCGCGTGGCCGAACTCGGCGAAGCGATCCGGCGTCTCGCACACAACGGCGTCGATGCGAGCGGCGTGCTGCTCAACGGCGTCGATCCGCGCTCGGGCCGCTACGGTTCGCGCTATGGCGCGTATCGCTACACCGAGTATTGCTACACGCCACCGCGTCGTGGCTTGACGTTGTCGATCGGACGGTCGCTGCGCTCGCTCGTCGCGCGCTTTCGGCGAGGCGCACCGCGATGAACGATCTCCGACACCTCGAACGCCGAGCCGCCGGTCAAGCAACGCGCCCCGCCGCGTCGCCAGCGGCCGGCACATCCGTCCCGTCGCGCGCACCCCGCATTCGACCGCTTCGTGTGGCACTCGTCGTCGAGGCGGCTGGCGGCGGCGTGGCAGTCCATCTCGCCGACCTGATCGACGGACTGAGCAAAACCGGCGACGTCGAACTTCACCTGATCGCGCCGCGCGGCCCGCGCTTCGACGGCACGATCCTCGATGCGCGCGTGCTGGCGCTGTGCGCGAGCGTGCACCATGTCCCCATGCATCGCGCCGTCGGCTGGCGCGATGCGTGGGCCGTCGCGCACGTGTATCGGTGCCTGCTGCGGATTCGTCCGGACATCGTGCACAGCCACAGTTCGAAGGCCGGCGCAGTCGCGCGTCTGTGCATCGGCCCGTGGCGGCACGTGTATACCCCGCACGCAATCTACACGCTCAACCCGACCCTGAGCAGCCTGCAGCGCCGCGTGTACGGCACGATCGAAGCGTTGCTCGGCCACTTCCGCTCGCACCGGATCGTCGCCGTCTCGCGCGACGAAGCGCGGCATCTGCACGACGCGCTCGGCATCCCCGCCCATCGCGTCGCGACGATCTCCAATGGTGTCGCGGCGTCCGCGACACTGCCGCGCCGCACCGCGCGGCAGGCGCTGAGCCTCCCGGACGACGCGATCGTCGTCGGTTTCGTCGGGCGCCTCAGCCACCAGAAAGGCGTCGACCGGCTCGTGCGGATCGCGCGCGGCGTCTATCGCCAGTGCGGCCTCGACGTGCGCTTCGTCGCGATCGGCCCCGGCGACTTCGCGGCGGCGGCCGGCCCCGAGGCCGACGACGTGCCGCCGAATCTTCATGTCGTCGGCCCGGTCGATCGCGCCAGCCGATATTTCTCCGCATTCGACCTGTTCGCGCTGCCGAGCCGCTATGAAGGGTTTCCTTACGTGTGCCTCGAAGCGATGGCCGCCCAGGTACCGATCGTCGCATCGCGCGTTGCGGGCGTGACCGAACTGGTCGAGGGGCACGCCATCGGCGAAGTCGTGCCGAACGACGACGACACGACGCAATTCGCCCGCACCGTCGTCGCACTCGCCCGCGACGCGGCGCGACGTGACGTCATGCGCGAACACTGCGCGGCGACGCTCGACCACTTCTCCGCCGCGACGATGGTGCGGCACACGCACGAACTGTATCGCGCACTCGTACAAGGACACTCCGCATGACTTCATCCCCCCATGTCGCGCTGCTGCACGCGTACAGCGCCTGCAACACCGGCGACGGCCTGCTGGTCGACCTGTCGGTCTCGCTGCTGCGCGAGGCGTTCGGCGATGCGACGCGCGTGTCGATCGTCGCCGCCGATCCCGCGTCGTTTCCCCGGCACGACGACGTGCGTCCGGCCCCGGTGCTCGCCGATCGCGGCTGGCGCCGGCTCACCGCGGCCGCCCGCGCCGCGCTGCCCGTGCGCGCGAATGGCCGGTTGCGCCCGACCGTCGAACTGCTCGACCGGGCCGACCTGATCGTCGGCGTCGGCGGTGGCTACCTGCGTGCGCGCAATCCCGTCGAGGCGCTCAAGCTCGAAGCCGGGCACCTTCTGCAGATGCGTGCAGCGCGCGCATCGGGCAAACCGGCCGTGTATCTGCCGCAGAGCATCGGGCCCGTACTCTCGGCCCATCCGGTCGGCGCGCACCAGCGCTCGCTACTCGCCGGGTTCGATACGGTGTTCGTTCGCGATGACCGTTCCGCAGCCTTCCTCGCCGAGAATCCGAACACGCGTCGCGCACCCGATCTCGCCGTACTCGATTTCGAGCATCGCAGCGATGCGATCCTGCAGCGCGCGGCACGCGCGAATCACGATGTGCGGCACATCGCATTCGTGCTGCGCCGTGCGCCTGCGTGGTCCGCCGCGCAACGCGCACGCTACGACGCGTCGATCCGGCGGCTCGTCAAACAGGCGAACGCGTTGTGCCGGATCAGCTTCGCGGTACAAAGCACCGGCCGCGGCAACGACGATCTCGCGTACTACCGCAGTCTCGGCATCCGCGAAACACCGGTGCCGCTCAGGGCATTGCTCGAGCACGACCGGCCCGACGTCACGGTGTCGGTGCGGCTGCACGGCGCGCTCGAATCGATCCTGCACGGCGTGCCGGCGTTCCACGTCAGCTACGAGCGCAAGGGCTTCGGCGCCTACTTGGACATGCGGCTCGACGATTGGGTCGCCAACGGCGCGGATTTCGATCCCGCCGACGTCTTCGATACGATCTTCGCGCCCGGCGCGACGGCCGCGTTCTGGGACGCCGCGCAAACCGGCTTCGCCAGCATCCGTGCGGCACGCGTGCGCGTGATCGATGCGCTGCGCGCCGCGGGCGGCGCCAACGAAGGTGGACGATGCTGACACGCCTTCTGTTGCGCTTCTCGGCGCTCGGCCTGAAATTCGCGCTCGCGATCGTCGTCGCGCGCACGCTCGGCTTCGATGCGATCGCCGCGTACGGGCTGGCTGTCGCCGCATCGGTCATTGCGTCGAAAGTGCTGGGCCTCGGCTTCAGTCCGGAACTGAACCGGCGCCTGAGCGACACCAACCCGCTGCCGGCGATCGCTCACGTGCGCCGGCTGTGCGTCGTCTATGGCGCGCTCTACGTACTGCTCGCCGCCGCGCTTGCCGTGGCGACGCTGAACGCGCCCGCCGCTGCGCTGCTCACACGATTCGGGCTACCGGCATCGCTTGCCTGGAGCGTGCTGCTTGTCGCGCTGTCCGAGCATGCGGCGTTCGAAGCAAACGGATGGCTGTTCTCGCTGCACCAGCCGCGCGCGGCTTCGCTGCTGCTGTTCGTGCGGACCGGCGCGTGGGCCGGCATCGCTTGCGCCGGACTGCTTTCCGGCGCGATGCAATCGATCGAAGCGGTGTTCGCGATCTGGGTCGCGGTCAACGCATGCGTCGTGATCGCTTGCCTGCGCCGGATCGCCACGTTCGCGCGCCGCGTGCGCGGCATCCGGTTTCCCGGGTGTGAGGCTGATCCAGGCGGCGTGCTGCCGGTCTGGCTGCAGGGGCTGCCCTTCTACGCGGCCGGCGTGCTCCTCGCGGCGCTGCAGTATGCGGAACGCTTCGTCGCGGGCGGCCAGGTGAGCGTCGACGCGCTCGGCCAGTACGTGTTCGCGTGGTCGATCGCCAATGCCGTGCAGACGGTCGCGTTTGCGACGGTCGTCGCGACGGCCGGCCCGCGCTTCGTGCGCACGCTGGCCGAGACGCCCGGCGCGTTTCTCCGGCAAGTCCGCCGCGCGGTGGCGGCCAGCGCGGCGGTGACGCTGCTCGCGTCGGCCGCCATCGCGGTCGCTTACCGCGACCTGTTCGCGTTCGCGCACCAACCGGCGGACGCCGATCACGCCGCGCTGCTCGCGGTACTGCTCGCGTCGTTCGTGCTGCGCGCGGCGGCGGACGTGCTGTGGACCGCCGCCATCGCAGTACGTGCAGGCAGCATCGTGCTGGTCGCGTTGACGGCCATCGCACTGCTGTATCTGCCGCTCGCGTCGCAACTGATTGCTCGCGAAGGCATCGTGGGCGCCGCGTTCGCTCATCTGGCGACGAGCGTCGCGATCGCCGCGATGCTCGCGCTGAGCGTCGTGCGGCTCGCGCGCCGGCATCGACTCGCCGCGCGGGCAACGGAGCTGCGTCATGCTGGATAAGCTGCTTTGCGCAGGCCCGCGGCTCAGCCGCGGCCTGGTACGCGCGATCGCCGCGCTGGCCGTACTCGCTTACTGGGGCATCTATGCGAAAGCCGGCGCGTTCCTGCCCGAGTTCGTGTTTCGCGACGCGGAGAAGATCCAGAGCCAGATCGGCGGCGCGAGCACCTACGAAGGCACGTCGTTCGACGCGGTCGCGCAGGTCTATGCCGCGCTCGGCACGACCGGCACGCACCTGTTCGTCGCGTCGATCGGCGCACTCTGTATCTGGCGCGTGCTCGGCCAGGGCACGCGCGTCGGATCGATGGCGGCCTGCATCGTGCTGCTCGCGCCGTGCGTGTTCTTCAACCTGTTCGTCGCGAGCAAGGACACGCTCGTCGTGCTGATGGCCATCGTGCTCGCGCGAATCGCGCAGCGTCGCACCGCGCTCGTCGCGATCGCGGCCGCGGTCGTGCTGTACGGCGCGTACGCAGCCATCGTGCGCAGCTATTTCGCGCTGATCCTCGCGGTCGCGGTCGGCGTGCTGCTGTTTCGGCATGGTGGGTGGCCGCGCAGGATGCTGCTGATTCTCGCCGTGCCGCTCGCGATCTTCCTGCTGCCGAACGACGCGTATTACCTGCTGCTGCATCCGCGCGACATGGCGTCGGACTATCTCGCCTACCAATCCCCTTTCGGCGCGCGCACCAGTTTCCGCAACCCGCTCGAGCCGGTTTCGTTCGTCGCGTTCTGTGTCGACTACCTGTATGCGGTGCTGCGCCTGAATCTGCCGGTGCTGTTTTCGCCCGGGCCGAAGGAAATCGCGATGCAGGCGTTCGTCTGGATCACGCTGGCCGCCGTGTGGCGTCGCGCGCGCGGCGACGGCGGCGCCGGCCGCGACGTGCTCGCCGCGCTCGTCATCGGGCATGCGGCCGTATCGATGCTGTTCGAGCCCGATCTGGGCAGCTACACGCGCCATTTGTCGAGCGTGTCGTTGCTGTGCGCGATGCAGTTTGCGGGCATGTCGCGTTCGACGCGAGGAACGGGACGGGCATCCGACACAATCAGTCCATCCCGAGCCGCAGGCCGGCGGCGCTCCCCGGCGACACGACAAGCAGCCCGGTATGGAGGAACACATGCGTGACGACATCGTGCAACCGCGCGCGTTCTTCCCCAATATTCAGGCTGCCCGCGCATTCGCGGCCCTCGCGGTCGTCGCCTATCACATGCACGTGCTGCCGTTCGGGCAGGCCGGCGTCGACGTCTTCTTCGTGATCAGCGGGTTCATCATGTCGTGGGTCGCACCGGGCGAAGGTCGTATGTTCTTCCGCAAGCGCCTGGTACGGATCGTGCCGCTCTATTGGGTGACGACGCTCGGCATCTACGCGATTGCTGTGCTGCGCCCGCACTGGCTGAACAGCACGACTGCTGCCCCCGAATATCTCGTGAAGTCGTTGCTGTTCGTGCCGTACATCAAGGAAAACGGTCATTGGGGGCCGCTCAACCTGAACGGGTGGACCCTCGAGTACGAAATGCTGTTCTACGTGGTAGTCGCAGCAAGTCTGGCGTGCGTCCGCGCGCGCTTCGCGACGGCGTTCGCCGCGCTGATGCTCGCGTCGTTTTGCCTGTGGGCAGTCATCGGAGGTACACCGGGTACCGTCGCCCACCATCTGGGGCAACCGATCGTGCTGGAGTTCGGCCTGGGTGTGGTGGCGTACTGGGGGCTGCAAACCGGTTTCGTGCGTCGCATCGCCAGACCGGCGTGGGTGTTCGCGGCATGCATCTCCATCGCGGCGATTCCGTTGTCTCATGCGCTATTCGGCACGCCTCAAGCGTTCGCTCGTATTGCACTGTGGGGCATGCCGGCGTGCGTGCTGATCGTCTCGCTGGTCGCGCTCGACATGCGGAACGTGTCGATCACGAACCGGATCGTGACCGCACTGGGCGCCGCCAGCTATTCGATCTACCTGATCCATCCATATGCGATCGGCGTCGCCGAGAAAATCGTCGGCGTGCGCGCGGATCTTCAGACGTGGTCCGGCGCCGTGGCTGCGTGCGCGATGCTCGGCGCGGTGTGTGTATCCGGATACGCGTGCTATATCCGGGTTGAGCGACCGATGGTGGCGGCGCTAAATCGATGGCTTCGATGAGCGCAGGCTCCGATGCACGATTTATGATCGACTCACGACCAACGGGCGACGAGCGTTCCCAGCCAGTTCATCGGAGGATTGCCCTCAAGGCGCCCCGTATCGCTCGTTGGCATGCGACCGACCTGAGCCGATAAGCAACACCATCGCACGGGTGCAATCGAGCGTCTGGCTGCGACGGAGCCCCTACGCGGCTCACCGTTGCGGGCTCGGCATCCCGGTCAGTTAAACCTCGCTGGGCGACCAGGGCAGCTAAGCACGCAGCGTGCCCGAGCCTTGTGTGGCCACATTCCGCCGGCCGGCACGTGAGAGGGATCGAGAAGCCTTCGAGACAAGCGCAGAGGTAACAAGGCCACTCAGTTGAGTTGCCAGGTGTAACGGATGATCTCGAAAGGAGTATTTCGACGGTCTTGATACCAGCCCCAGCCATACAAGTCAGGGCCAGTCCAATTGGAGGGCGAGAGGGAACGAACAACAGCCGCTCAACGTTGAGCGGCAATTTCGTCGCGCAGCCTGCGCAAGGAAGCGGGTCGTGTGGTCGGTTGACGCATGACGATCTCGAAAGGCATCGATTTGTCGAAACCGGTTCGATTCATATGCCGATACGATCGAGGCCCTACCCTCAACCCGAAACACCCGCCCTGCAAGCCGAATGTTCCGGAATCTCGACGACATGGCCCGGCAAGGCCTGCGGCACGCCCGGATAGACATTGAAGTTATCGAGTTTTCGCCCATCCACTTTCGCCGCCTTCACGCGATAGCGAACATTGCCCGTGGCAGTGAGATGTGCGCCCGATGCATCACACGTGACCGACAGTTTCGCGCGTCCGCTCGCCGGCAATTGACGGACAAGTACGCTGAATCCGAGGTTGACGATAATGTTGCCCGCAGTCTTCTGTTCCCCCTCGGTCGACGCCTCGATCACGGGCGTGACGTTGAGCCGATACACCGTCTCCGCTTCAACCGAACGCAACGGCTTCAATACGATGTTCTTCGCTTGCCCGGGCGCGAGACTCAGCTTGAACGGATACGCGTACAGCGACGGCTTGCTCGCATTCACAATCGGCTCGACCTTTTCATCGGCCAACGGTACGCCGGGATTGAGCAGGCGCGACAAGGAAATGTTCACGTACTCGGGACGCATACCGTTATTGACGAGTTGCACGATCGTCGCGTCCTTGTCTATCTCGACCTCTTTCGGCAGCACGTCGATCGCCGCAAGGCTCGACCCGGAAAGGAGCCCGCCTACGACACAGGCCATCGCTCGAAACCTGGCAGTACAAAAACTGGAACTCATATCTGAATATCGATCAATTGGCGTTGGAAGGAAATTGCCGAGACTGCTGTGGAACTCGCTTCACCACTTGCGACTCGGCGGCCCCGATCGGCGGATCAGGGACTCGCCGAACTGTACGCACACCGCCGCCCGCAACAGATGGACCGTTCATCCACTACGACCGGAAACGAATACCCTCACTGCTTGGTGATGATCGGCTCGAAGGTCAAGGACAGGGTGCCCGTGTATGTGCCGACGGTACTCTTGAAATCTCCCGCCGGCGGAAATGCCGAAACGAGAAGCGTGTAGTACCCCCTGGAATCCGCATTCGGTTCAGGCGGGGCCGGGTTCTGGAATTCGACACCCTGATCCACGCTCAACTGCGAAAGCGCGGCGCCTTCGGCGCCCAGGCTGACGGTCGGGGTCCGAAACGCAAGCGTCGGCTTTGCCTGATTCACGATTTGCAGCGGCTGATCCATGCGGACACGAAATCTTCCGGTGGTTGAATCGACGCGCAGCCGTGCCTGCACGTCATACGCCGTTTCCCAGCCACCGAGCTGCTGCATTTCCAGCCCGTTTCCGAACCACCCGCCCTTATCATCGGTCACGATCAGGTTGTTCGCACGCGTAACGCTTGCGGTTACCTTGCTCGTCGTCTTACCGTTAACCAGTATGATCTGAGCAGACGCCAGCACCGGCAACGCCACGAGTCCGATCAGCATCAGCTTAAAAAGTCGCTTTCTCATCTCGCCCCTAGGTTTTTGTAACAATAGTAAACGTCAATATGTCAGAATAATTCCCGACATCGACACTCATCCCAACCGATGTCTTGAAGGTCGGAACAAAACATGTTCTGTTGCCGTTATTTAACGAGACAGGACTACCACTCCCATTTGGAACGGTGAATTTATCAACACCACTATCCAGCGTCACCTTATACGGGATCTTTTGCGCCGCATTGGTGACGTTTTTCAAGAAAAAGGTTCCGCCCGAGGTTCCATTCTCGCCTTTCGCATCAATAACGAACTGACGAGAACTGTTCACACCCGAATAAGTGAAACAGAGTTGTTCAGTCAAACCTGAAAGCGTCTTTTCGCCTTCACCCCGCGGCAATTCGCCGAGATTCCAGTCCGGCGCAGCCACATCGACCGTAATGGCGGCCGGCGGTGGCGGCGGCGGCAAGGTCGGCTCCAGGAGGTCGCACTTGCTGGTGCCCATTTTGCTCAAATAGGCAGCCCCCGTCACTTCGCCGACGTCCGCTTTAGTGGTGTATGCTCCAGCACGAACCCCGATACCCGGCCACTTGGCGATAACCGAGTTATCGATAATGACCTCTACTTCAGCGACGAGGTATGACTGCTTTTTCCAGTCGCCCTTCAAACCATAGTAGATAAAATAGTCATCACCTCTGTATATCTGATCTGACGACACACCATTCAGCGTGATCGACTTTGCAGCCCTGCTGCTTGGCAAGATCTTCCCATTTTCATCATACGTATAAATCAATATCCCACGCGCCGTCCAAATACCCAAACCAATTTTATCAGGGGCCGTCTTGAATTCCATGCTGACATTAATCTTACTCGTTCCATCTCCATTGTTCGTCCACGAGCACGATTTATAGCTCCACAGAACGTCCGATGTGATAAGCGTAAAAGCCTTTGCGCCTTCCGCCACAAACAAAAGAGATAATAGGAGCACGTTGCAACACAATAAACTTAATGCCCGCTGCGTCAACATTCTTCGCATCATGTCGCCTGTATAAAATTTGCTCAATTTAATTTCATCGAGAAGACCGATCTCGCGAATTCGCCGAGAATTCAACCGATACCCGACAACGGCTCACAAACCGGAAAGATCCGCACTGCTATCAACCCGCGTCGCCCCGCTGATAAATCACGACTCCGTAGCCGATGCTGATCGACAGGGGGGCCGCCCGGCTGCCCTGCATATCGTTGGACACCACGATGCGTTCCGTCGGCCGAAAGGTGACTCGCCATACCTGCGTTTGGGGCGGCGTATCGAATTTCTTCATGACCATCTGATATTTCTGCCCCGGCGCGAGCACGAGCCGACTCGGCTGAATCAACAACCCGGGCCGTTCGACCTCCGTCACCGGAACGAGACGCTCCGGGGACTCGCCCGGGTTCGCCACCCAATGCTGTTCGACGTTCAGATATAGCGGCGCATCTCCGACGTTTTCGACGTACAACTCGCCTGCCGGTTTGCCGGGTTCCAGCGTCAGTTCCACACGCGACAACTTCAGGACGCCGGCGGCCATGCTGGATGCGCACGTCAGCGCGGCCAGCAGGGCCACGGCACCACGCAGCCCGGTTTTCATCACGGACATACGAGTTCCGTCGGCTTGTCGTCGACATTCATCGACATGCGCTTCGTCGCAAAATGCTGCGGCGTGCCTGGAAAGACAGCCAATGTCTGCGGCCCCTTGACCTTGTCATAAACGACCTGGGTAAAGAGCTGGCGCACATTCCCCGTGTTTTCCAGCGTCAACCCGCCGCCTTCGCACCGATGCGTCCAGCCCGTCACCTGCTTGCCCGGCGCCGGCATGTGTCGCACCAGCACGCCATACCCGATCGCCACCGACATCGGCGCGGTGATCTTGTCCACCGGCACGTCGTCGACCTTCAGCGATCGGACCGGCAGGATGTAGAGCCGATAGAGTTCCTCCCGCTCCGGTTCCGACAACGACTTCAGGACGATCGACCGTGTCTGGCTCGGGCCGAGCGTCAGCTTGTCGGGGCTGGCCAGCATGCCGGGATGCGCGACATCGCCGAGATCCACCTTCTTCTCCGGTATCGCACCCGGATTCGTCACCTTCTGAACGGTGATGTTCAGGTACAACGGCGCATCGCCCATGTTCTTCACGGTCACGGTCTGTTCGTGTGCGTTGAAGACCTTCGTCGTGGCCGGCATGACCATCAGTTCGCCTTCCGCATGAGCGGATTGGACGACTGCCATCACCAGACCGAACAACAGTGAAAATGGGGTATAACGTTTCATCGCTTTTCCTCTCCGATATTCTCCGGACGTTATTTGCAAAGGAAATTGCTGCCCTTTGCGTCCTTCAGATCGCACGTCAACCGGCGCCCTTCTCCTTCGACGGTAACGATCCCCAGCATCTTCTTGCTGACGATCGAGAACAATCCATTCCGATGCACCGTATCGTCCGTTTCGACAATCTTTCCGCTGACGGGCTGGCCATTTTCATCGATCATGAATCCGCTATAGATCATGTTGATGTCGACCCGCGCCTTGGCCGAATACACTTGCCCCGGATGGGCGCGCATGATGTTTGCCGGCACCTCGATGTTCATGTCGAGATTGTCGCTATTGCCAAACACGCGTGCGAACGGCACATCTCTGTATGCATTGAGCGGCACCGCGTAAGTTCCGTTTCCGGCAACCGGGCTACCTTCGACGCTGAAGCCATACTTCATGCCGTCAATTTTCGGTGTCCTCAGCAGCAATGCGCTTCCGCTCGAACTGTAGCGCCCGAATGCCACGCCATCCTTGCTTGCCGCAACCATGCCGCGGTAGTTGAAGTCGACGTTGCTGCCCGCGTTGCTGGTGCCAAGATTCAGCGATGCGTCGCCACGCGTGCCGGAGCGCGTACCGTAAAGGTTGACGCCATAATTGCTGCCGACCCGGTTGGCCGTGGCGCCAATAGTCGACGTGCCGAAGCTGTCCACGAAGTCCTTCCGGACGTCCCCGCTCAGCTGTGTCTGACCACCCACATGCGCGACATTGACCGTCCCCTGAACCTTGTCCAGGGTCATTGTCGTGTTGAAGTACACGCCATAGCCGCCGCTACCGCTCTGGTAACCGCCTTTCTGCACGCCAAGCGCAAACGTGGCCCACAAGCCGTTCGGACGATAGTTCCAGCGGACTTCCGCCTGATGCGACGGGCCGCCCATCGACTGCATATAGTTGTAGCCGAGCATCACCTTGCGCAGGCTGCGGCTATAGGACACGCTCGTGCTCGGTCGTCCGGTATAGAAGCGCGACACGTCGGTGCTCTGGTAGCGGCTCACCGACAGACTGCCAAGCGCTTCGCTGGCCATCGAGATGTTCACGTAGCCACCGACGCCTCGCTCCCCGGCCAGTAAACCAAGCGTCGGTTGAATATCGATGTCGGCAATCTGCGTCGGGCGCGTGATATTGACTTCCCCCGCCCATTTGCCGCCCTCGCCTGCAAGCGCAGACGCGTTCAGGTAGAACTGCTTGAGGTTCCGGCTCACCCCGGCCTCGAGCAAGTAGCTGCCGCTGCCCATTTCCTTGCCGGCCGTGAAATGCCAGGCATTGCCACCCGTCGCGTTGAAATTCAGGTTGTTGATTTCACGGCGCTCACTGCTCACCACATTACCGTTTCGGTCGACCAGCCGGACCTCGAGCGGATAGTAGCCACCAGGCAAATCGGCAAAACTGATTTCATTGCGTCCGATCGCGGCCGGCCGTTTGAAGATCAGGCGACCGTTGCGATAGAACTCGTAATTCCCTTCGGCCGTCGCATAGAGAATCAGCGAGCCGACATTGTTGTTCACCTGCAAGTTCGCCTGACTGCCGACCGTCACGAACTGATCGAAGCTCGGCGACAGCATCGTGCTGACGGAGCCCGCCGAGTAGTCGATGCTGTTCTGCTTACCCATGCGCACGTAGGTGCTGGCGAAGTTCTTCTGCAGATAGTACGAAGACACGCCGCGGTCGCCACCGCTGTAGCCGCGCGAGCTGGTCTGGTTCGCGTACCAGCTCACATAACCGAAGCTCTGCGACGGCAGCCCGACCCATGTATTGGCGCTGACGTTTGCCGCGCGATACCCATCGGATCCGGCGCGCAAATCGATCGATTGATTGTTGACGATGCCCAGGTTCGTCTGCGGCGCAATGTAGTCCTCTTTCGCATCACGAATCGAGATCGATCGCTTCATTTTGTCGACGGTCACGTGATAACCATCGATCTCCACGTCGCAGCCCTTGCTGCAACGCTTGTAATCCAGTTGTGAAACGACACGCTTGATCGTCGAGACATCCTCCGCCGGAATGCCGTTTTCCTCGAACTTGCTCTCATCGAAAGTCAGTGCGCCATCCGCTTGCGAGAAACCGATGAAGTCGGGCAAAGTACGGCCGTTGAACGTCGCGACATAATTTGCGCTATCGTCCATCTCGGCCGCACCGAACCCTTCCGGCACTCCGTACGAAACCTTAAGCTCTGCGAATGAATGCGACGAAACAAAAAGAAACGCACCCAGCCACAGCTTGTTGAATCGGAAAGGAACTTTATCGGCTAACACGTTTTTCTTATCGAGGAGTTGGACGGATGGACACGCGCTTGCTTCCTGTCACTGCGCTGAAGAGGAAGCCCCCTGATGCGGGGCTTCCCGTCAACCTGGTGAGGTGATTTACGGCGCGGTCGCTGCGGCCGGTTCGAACACCATGATGAGATCGCCGCTGTAGCTGCCGTTGGTGCTCTGGGTGCCAGCTTGCGTCGGCGCATCCACGTTGATCTTCAGGCTGTGGATTTCGTCGAAGCCGCCGTTGCCAGCAACGGTTTGCGTGACCTTCTGGACGCCGGTCGTGATGTCATGGTCGCCCGCCTGGCTGGTCAGCTGGACCTTTGCGTTCTTCATTTCGTAGTGGCCGTTCGACATCTTCAGCGCCGATGCCAGCGAAACGTTGAAATCGGCATTCTTCGTCCACACGCGGACCGGCAGCGTCTTGGAGAACTTCGCCTGGGTGTAATCGGTGGCTTCGAGTTCTTCCGTGCCATACCACGTCGAACCGTCCGGCTTCGACACGAAGATGCCGTCGTTGATTTGCGCGGTCAGCGTGATCTTCTTCGACACGGACTCGGCTTGAGCCGTATGTGCCATGCCGAACAGTGCCGTGGTCATGCCCAGTGCCAGAACGAGTTTGCTGAGTTTCATCTGATGCTCTCTTTTTAACGAGTTTTGAAAATGAAATGCCGTATTGAACCGGCACGCGTTAGGTGGAAGATCATTTCCACTGACGCTATTTTCCAAGAGCACCGCCATACGATGAATAGGACGATTTTTATAAACATTCGAGAAATACTCGTACATGTACGAATATTCTCTTTCGGAAAACTCAAACCGTTGATTGTCAAATCAATCTGACACTTGTGTGTCATCGCATGCTTCATGCAAGCGACAGCACATGCTGGAAATGATTCGGGAAGACACGCTGCAAGCTTTGCCGCACGCGCAAAAGGAAGAGGCGCCCGGTCGACGCGGGCGCTCGACTCACGCGTCGGGGACGGTCAAGTGCGATCTGTCGTTTCGACGGATCGCGCGACGCCTGAGGAGATGACGCCGCTATTCGCGTTGCTTCGGCAGACTCGCCGCTGCGTAGCGTGCATCGATCAGATGTGCTTGCCGGACTCCGCGAATCCCGTTCAGCTCAAGCGCATCAACGCAGCTGCAATCACCGCCCTGCACTCAGGCCACGCCAGTCCAAGTGCATCCGAACCGTCGTGAAGCAACACGCGTTCGGCCTGCGCACAGGCATCCCGCGCCACGGTATCGCAGGCAAGCGCAAATCCGCCCCGCATCGAATGCAACTCGACCTTGATCGATTCGATATCGTTTTTCGGCAGTGCCGCTTCGATCACCGCCAGCGAACGCAGCGTCGCCTCGCGCAATCTCTGCTGCATCTCGTCGGTCACCGCAAGCGGCACGTCATGCGCCGGCGCACGCGCGTCATCACTCACCGCCACCCGCCTCCCGCCGTGCCGCCGCAGCACCGCTTCGAGCGCGCCGATCGACAACGGCTTCAGCACGACCTCCACCGCGCCAGCCCGTTCGCAGCGTCGGCGGTCCTCGTCGGTGGCATGTGCGGTCATCGCGATCACCGGCACTGTCGAACCCTGCTCCCGCAGAAAATTCGCCAGCGCGAACCCGTCCAGCTCGGGCATGCCGAGATCCGTCAGCACGACGTCGAACGGATGCTCGAAAAACGCGCGCATCGCTTCGACGCCGTTGGACACGATCGTCGCATCGTAGTGCAGCGCGTCGAGCTGGTCGTGCAGCAAAGCGCGGCTCGCCGGATGATCCTCGGCGACGAGCACGCGCAACGGTTCTTCTTCGTCGCCGGCCGACGACACATGCGTTTCGGTGTCCGCCGCCGCGTCGAATGCTTCATCGGATTCAGACGTCGCCCCGTACCCACGCACCGCATCCACGAACGCCGGCAGTTCCGGCGTATCGACCCGCCACCCGTGCGGCGCTGCAGTCAGCGGCAACCCGGCAACGAACGTCGAGCCTTCGCCCAGCCGGCTGTCGACGCTCAGTTCACCGCCCATCAACGCAACGATGCGTCGGCACAGCGGCAACCCGAGCCCGGTGCCGCCGAAGCGGCGATAAATCGATGCATCGGCCTGGATATAGACGTCGAACAGCGTCGGCAGGCTGTCCTCGGGAATGCCGACACCCGTGTCGCGAACGACGATCTCAACCCGCTGCCCAGCCTCGCCGCCCGTCGCGAGCCGCGCATCGATCGTCACGCTGCCACGCTTCGTGAACTTGATCGCGTTGCTGACGAGGTTCGACACCAGTTGACGCAGCCGCGTCGGGTCGCCCACGTAGCCGTCGGCCAGCTCCGGCGCAATACAGCATACGAGTTCGAGGTGTTTCGCATCCGCGAGCGGCCGAAACATTGCCGTCACGTCGTTCAGAATCCGGCGCAGATCGAACGGAATATGTTCGAGCACCATCTGGTTCGACTCGGCCTTCGACAGGTCGAGCACGTCGTTGATCACGCGCAGCAACACGTCCGACGACGATGCAACCGTCTTCAGGCGCCGCCGCTCGACCAACGGCAGCGACGCACGCGCCATCAGTTCGAGATTGCCGATGATCGCGTTGAGCGGCGTACGGATCTCGTGGCTCATCGTCGCGAGGAACGTCGATTTCGCCTTGTTCGCCTGCTCGGCCGCCGCGCGCGCATCGCGCAGCGTCGCCTCCACTTCCTTGCGCGCGGTGATGTCGATCAGCGTGCACAGCAGCACGTCGATGCCGCGATACTTGGCGCGCACCATGTGCGCATCGAGATACGCAAAACCGTGTTCCTCGCGCTCGATCGCGAATTCGTGCGTGACGAGCCTGCGCGCACCGCCGTCGCACACCGCGTCGCGATAGACCTGCCACAGCCGCTTGCCGAGCGGCGCGCCCGACACAGCCTTGTCGTACGCGGCCATCGCGTCGTTGCGCACGATCGCGTCGCCGTCGGCGAGCGACAGCAGCGCGAGGCCGGCCGGTGCCGTGCGAATCAGCGTCCGGTTGAGTGCCTCGCTTTCGATCAGGCGCATTGCGCGCCGGTTCGCGGGGCGCAACGCGCGCCGGTCGAACAGCACGATCGCGGTCCACAGCACCGCGATGCCGAACAGCGTCAGCACGCATGTGAAACCGATGCGCGTCGCATTGGCGAGCGCCACGCTTCGCCATGTGTAGCTCTTGATCAGCACGAGGTCGGTGTCGGCCAGGCGATCGCCGAGTACGAACCGGCCGCCGGTGCGATACGGGATAACCGGAATGGGGCTGCGATTCAGGACGCGCTGAAGTGTGTCCCCGACGAGCCTGCCGTCGTGCGGCCGGCCGAACACGATATGCGCGTTCGTGTCGACGAGCACGTTCTCGACGTCGGGCGTCGACGGCGTCATGATCCGGTCGAACTCGGGACGGCCGTTGAGGACGATCCACGCGAACGGCTTTCCGTCCGCATCGCGCAAAAGTTGTGCGAATCGGGTGACGGGCCTGCCAAGCAGCGGATCGTCACGCGTCTCGATGACGATGCCGTCGTCGGCATCCGTCGGCTCGAGCCGGCGCGTCAGCGCTTTCAGGTCGGACGCGGCCAGCCGCGCAGGGGCCCGCGCAACCAGTTCGCCGCCGATCAACATCAGGAAGTCGCTGCGCGCGCCGATCACGTAGGCGGTGAAATTCGGCGCAGCGGCAAGCGGCGACGGCGAGTAGGCGGATTCGCCGAACCGGTAGAGCGTACCGATCGCGTCGGCGCGCGCGCCTGCCCCGTTGCCCGGCGCGACATCGGAAAACACCGCGATTCCGGGTTTTCCGTAGCGATCGGGCCAGCTCAGCCGGCCGCCGTCATCAGTCAGCCGCTGCACGACGTCCGGCGGCACGACGCCGGGAAGCCGGTTGGCCTGCGTCACGTTGTCGACGAGACGCGCCAGCAACACCCGCGACATCTGCACCTCGCCTACCATCTGTGCGGCTTCTTGCTGAAACGTCGAGCGCATTTGCGCAACGTAGTCGCCGATGGCAAGCCGCACGACGAGCAGCGCGCACAGCACGATGAACACGGTCATCGCCGCGCCGCCACCGTACAGCAATGCCTGCTGCTGACGCCGGACCCGGCCCGGATCGAACGGCTTTCGGCCGACGGCGGCAGCCTGCGCGGCAAGCCTTTTCAGTTTTTCAGGCATACGATTCGCTGGGGTTTCGCTTTCGTCGGACAAGCGCCGGCATGCGTCCGGGCTCGCATCCGCTCGCCTCGCGTGCGACCGTCACACGTCGAACCCGCGAGCCGGAACGGCATCGGCGCCGCGCCAGGCGCGCGCCACGTCCGCCCGCGGCCCGCGCCGAGCCGTGTGCTCACGTCAATCACGCGCGTCCGGGCCGCCCGGATCCTGCACGTCGCCTTCGTCCGCATACCGGATCAGGTCCGCGTCGCGAACGATCCCCAGCTTCTTCATCGCGCTCGACTTCTGGGAACTGATGGTCTGCTTGCTGCGATGCAGCTGCGTGGCGATCTCGCCCACCGTGTAGCCGGCGCCGAAGAGCCGGACCACCTCGATCTCGCGCGTCGTCAGCGCGCGCGCGACGGGCATCGCATCGCCATCCTGAAGCAGTTGCTTCACGAACGGCGACATGTAGTTCGCGCCGACATAGGCCGCGTGCACGGCGCCGATCAGGTGCGACAGCGCATCCGACTTGCTGAGGATGCAGTGCACGCCCTGCTTCTGGATCGCGCGCAGCACGCTCGGGTTGTCGATCATCGTGATCGTCACGATACGCAGCGCGGGGTAACGACGCTGCAGGAACGACAGCAGCACGAGGCCATCGCCGTACTTGCCGCCTGGCATCACGTAGTCGAGCACGAGCACGTCGCTCGGCTGCGCATCGAGCGCCGTGACCAGATCCGTCGAGTTCGAAACGGCGCCCACCAGCTTGATCGTGCTGTTGCCTTGCATCGCCTGCGACATCCCGAGCGCCGACGCCGGATGATCATCCGCCACCATCACGCGCACTGAAAATTCGTCCATGCTCCTGTTTCTCCCCGAGGCTTCCCGTCACGCATCCGGCGCACGACGCAACGCTCGCATCCTCGCGCCGTCGGCCGATCGTCAGCTACATACGGCCGCCGGACAATAGTGACCTAATTTTAAGATAAATCCGGCCGCGGTTGCCGGTCGGGCGGTCGATGCATCGCGCATCCTGCGCGCCAACTGGCGAACGGGCTGCGATGGCCGCGTCGCGCAGTTTGAGGGATCGAACACGCGTCACCGGGGAAATCGGCTACGCGGCGCGCCCGTACGTGCCAGAGGCGGCACCTGCAAGCGGCTGGCCCGTGCGGGTCCTCACCGCCTGCCGCCATCATACGGAGGGCGTCTCGGCGGACGGGCGCGGGGAGATCCCGCTACGTACCGCCCCGCCACCACGCACTATCGGTGCACCGACTCGCCGGGTTCGTCATGCCGCGCACCTTCCTGGCGCATTTTCCAATCGTTGATCGCGCGCCGTCTCTGAGTCGGCGACATCAGCAGATACTCGTTCATTATCGTCAGAAATTCCTTGCGCGACCGCTCGGACAGCGCCGCGAATTCGATCAGCAATGCGAATATCTTCCCCAGGTGACGCATGGTCTTCCCCTCCAGTGTGATTTGAAATGTGCACTGCGACCGGCGCAGGCACTCTGCCTCTGTTATGTCGGACATGCGTTGCTGGATTCCGTGTTGCCGGTTACTTGCCATGCAGTGCCACCTCGCGATCGACCGGCCCGCTCGTCACGTTTTCGGGCGCAGCACCACCCCGCTGCCACACGGATGCAAGCGCACCGCGCAGGTGCGCGAGCGTCACGGGTTTCGTCAGGACGCGCCGCACGCCTGCCGACAGGTAGCGGCGCATGCCATCGGGCGACACGTGCGACGTGATGACCAGTACGTCGCACGCGGCACCTTGGTCGCGCGCGGCTTCCGCCAGCTCGTGCGCACGCAGATCGGGAAGATCGGCGCCGATCAGCAGCACGTCCCAGTCGCCGCCGGCCAGCGATTCGAGCACCGCGCGCCCGGACCCGACCTCGGCCACCGTGCAGCCGAGTGCATGCAGTTGCTCGCGGAAAATCGACCCGTCGACGGCTTCGTCGCGAGCGACCAGCACGCGCGGCGCACGAGCGATGGAGGGCTGTGGCCGCGTCATCCCGGCGCGCCGCCGGCCGGGCATGGCGACAAGCGCAAGTTCGCCACCGGATGAAGCGGCAATCGCGCTTTCACCGCGACACGACGCGCAACACGACAGCGCGGCGCGCAGGCCGCCGAGCGAATAACTCGATACGCGCACCGTGCCGCTTGCGCGGTGCGGTTCGAGCGGGCCATCGCGCGTGGCGAGGATCAGGGGCGCACAGCCGCGCAGGTTGCCCAGTTCGGCGTGCGACCAGGTGTCGGGATCGCCGAGCAGCACGACCGGGCCTGCCAGATCGCCCGGCAGGCTCGACAGGGTGTCGTACACGTCGACGTCGAACCCCCATGCATGCAGGTGCGGCAACGCGAATTCGCGCCATTCGCGATGCGCGGCAACGAGCGTCAGCGCACATGCATGCGCGCGCACGCCGTGCGGCCGGCCGAGCATCGCGACTTTCGTGCCGAGCGGCAGACGGATCGTGAAGCGACTGCCGACACCCGGCTCGCTCTCCACGCCGATGCTGCCGCCCATCGCCGCGACGAGGCGGTCGCACAGCGCGAGCCCGAGCCCCGTGCCGCCATAGCGCCGCGTGATCGACGTATCGACCTGCGTGAACGCCTTGAACAGCTTGCGCCGATGCTCGTCGGCAATGCCGATGCCGGTATCCTCGACCGCGACCGACAGCACCGGCGCGCCGTGGCCGTCCGCAACGACGGCCACGCGCACCGTCACGCGGCCCGTGCTCGTAAACTTGATCGCGTTGTTCAGCAGGTTGCCGAGCACCTGCGCGAATCGCGTCGGATCACCGCGCACCCGCTGCGTATCGGCCGCGTCGATTTCGCAGAACAGCTGCAGGCCCTTCGCCTTCGCGATCGGCGCGAACGCGCTCAGCTCGCGTGCGACCGTCGCGATCACGTCGAACTCGATCGACTCGACCTGCATCGCGCCGGCCTCGATCTTCGAGAAATCGAGAATGTCGTTGACGAGCGCGAGCAGGCTCGTCGCCGACGTGCGCAACGTGCCGATGCGGCCGTGCTGGACCGCATCGAGCGCCGAGCGTTCGAGCAGTTCGAGGTTGCCGAGGATCACGTTCAGCGGCGTGCGGATCTCGTGGCTCGTCGCCGCGAGGAACGACGATTTCGCGGCATTGGCCGAATCGGCCGCGCGCACGGCCTCTTCGAGCTTCTGCATCAGCTGGTGCTTCGCGGTGGTATCGGTGACCGCGGCGATCAGCACGTCCGCGCCCTGATAGCGTGCGCCGCACGCGATGAATTCGAGATGCAGGTGCGCGGCTTCGCCGCTGCCGATCACGAGATCGTCGTGCAGCACACGGCCCGCGCCACCGCTCGCGACGTGCGCCTGCCACGCGGTGGCGATCTGGTTCGACAGCTCGCGATGATCGCCGCCGTTGCGGGCGACCATCTCCCTGAGCGCGGGACTCGCCAGCATGCAGCGCCCGTCGTCGCGCGCGATCAGCCCAAGGCCGATCGGCGCCATCTCGATCACGCTGCGGCACAGCGCCTCGCTGTCGAACACGCGCTGCGAGCGCGCATAGAGCGGCGCGAATTCGCGCCGGTGAAAGCGCAGCAGCAACACCCACATGACGGTGAGTGTCAGCAGCGTCGCCGCCGCCAGCGTGCCCGCCGAATGCGCGACGCCGGCCGCAACGTCGGCCCACGACAACGCATACGTGAACGTCCAGCCCGTCGATTCGAGCTTGCCGTGAAACATCAGGAAGCCGTCGCGGAACACCGGCGAACCCGACGGGCCGCCGCCACGCCACCGGGCCAGTTCCAGCAGGCGCGCCGCGCGGCCGGCGTCGCCCACGGCGGGATCCATCGCGACGAGCCGGCCGTCGGCCGTCGCGATGGTGAACACGCCGTCGGGCCGATAGTCGGCCAGCCATGACAGCAGGTACTCGGGCGGATATTCGGTGACGAGCACGGCAAACGTTTTACCGTTGTCGTGCGCTTCGGCCGCGATCCGGATGCGCGGCTGCCCCGACACGGGATCGATGAAGGGCGCGAGCCAGCGCACGTGCGGACGGCTATCGACGACACCCGGATACGCGCGCTCGAAATCGATGCGCAGCGCGTCCAGCACGCGTGCGCGATCGTCAGGCGACACCAGCGCGGGATCGTCGCGGTTCCGGTTCGGCACCAGCCCGAACATGCCCGTGCGCGTGCTGTAGTGGTAGCCCTCCAGCGTGCGCCCGCGATTGATCGAGCTCGCCGCGCAGATGCGCGCCAGCAGCACCGACAGCGACAGGTAGCGCGCCACCTCGATGCGATCGCCGGTCTGCCCCGGCACGCCGAGCACGAGCGACGGATGCGGCCGGATCGCGACGCGCTGGTCGTCGCCGAAGAAGGCATCGACGACCGATTCCGGCGCGCTATCGGCCTCGCGCCAGATCAGCTGCGCATTCGCGACGCCGTTGCGGAACGAGGTTTCGCTCACCTGGATCTCGTTGAGCGTCTGCTCCAGCCCGTTCAGGTAATTGCGCCGCTCGCCCTCAACATGCCCCGAGACGATCGCCGTCATCCCGAGACCGCATGCGATCAGGACCAGGATGGTAACGACGATGCCGCCACCGAACACCGAGATGCTCAGATAGCGGCGGAGGGATTGAAGCGGACTCTGCGGCATGACGCGCGACGAGGGTCGCGCCCTCGAACGATGCCGATTCGAAGTGCGACGCCTGGCCGGAATTCACCATGGAAAAGATGGAATGAATTCCGACGATGCCAAACGGGTATGGGAGCGTCCACCCCAAATGAACTGTTTCGTACACGTCAAATTCTATTGAGCAGATATTTAGAACTTGACCGAAATTCGATGCGGGAAAAAGCGGCGTTAGGACGCATCCCAGCTGCACGTCGGAACATGCGACGCGCAACCGGGAGGAAGATGAGGCGAGGAAAAAGGCGGGGGCGGGCCATCAAGCGGCATACCCCCACGGAAGCGCCGCTCAGGCGGCGAGGCACTTCGGCGGCCGTCGAACGACGGCAGGTCAGTTCTGCGTGAGCGGGTTGAGCGTCGTGCACAGGAACCCCGTGCAGTTCGCCGGCTTGAAATAGAACGACGCCATCACCGGCGTGGGGGCGCCGAGCGCGAGATCGCTCAGATACGCGGTACCCTGCGCGCCGAACGTGTTCGACTGCTGGACGAAGCTGGCGCCGCTCGACTGGATCGCGGCCGACTGGTACGTGAAGGTCGGCGACTGCGTCTGGTCCTTCACGTAGACCCACGAGATCGTGCTGCCGAACACCATCGCGCCCTTCGCGCGATAACCCTTCGCACCTTCGCTGTTGGCCTGCGCGATGAAGTCGCTAACGCTCGTCGTCGGCGTGAGCGCATCGTACGTGTAGGTTGCGCTCGACGCGTTGTTCTTCATGTACACGTTCGACTGCACCGAGCCGATCACCATCGGGCCCAGGAACCAGTAGCCCGACTGGCCCTGGCCGTTCGCCTGCGTGAGGAACGCGTTCGGGTCGGCCGGCAGGCCGGTCGTCGTATACGTATAGGTGGCCGACGAACCGCCATCCTTGCGATACAGGTAGCCGTACGTGAGCGGCCCTTCGTAGCGATAGCCGTTCGTGCCCTGCGTGTTGGCCTGGTTGAGGAAGGTCGTCCAGTCGCCCGGCGCGGATTGCAACTGGTACGTGTAGGTCTGCACGGTGCCGTCGTTCACGAAGATCGAGCGCGAGCCGCCGTCGGACGGGGCGTAGTAGTAGTCGCCCAGGTAGCGGTAGCCCTTCGCGCCTTCGCTGTTGAGCAGCGTCAGGAAGCTCGCCTGGTCCGCCGCGGTCGGCTGCGCGTCGTAGCGCAGCGTCAGCGTGCCGCTGCCTGAGCCGCCGGAGCCGCCCGACCCACCCGAGCCGCCGCTACCGCCGCTTCCCGTTCCGCCGGAACCCGTCCCACCGGTGCCGCCGTTGTTGCTCGTGCCCGATCCGCCGCCGGACGACGCAGGTGATGAATTGTCGTCGCCGCCGCAGGCGGTCAGCGCGAGACAGGTCAATGCGATCAATGCAACGGCTTTCATCGGAATCACCTCGAAACGAACGGGACACACAGGACGAACGAAGCCGGCGCGCGCGGCTCACGCCGCACGCACGGACGATTGCGAAGCGGAAACCGGCCGGCGGCGCACCGCCGGCCCTGGACGTCAGTTGACCTGGAGCTGGCCACCGCGGCCGAGGCCGCCCTTGACGTCCTGCGCCTTGTAGCTGCGCAGTGCGACGACCATCTTGTTGTACGCGTCGATGAACGCGACGACGGTCGCCTTGCCTTCCGGCGTCGACGAGAAGCCCGCGAGCGCACCGCCCACGCCGCCGCCGAAGCCGCCCAGCGCGGCACCGTAGTTGGTCGCCGTCGAGCTGCCTTCCGATGCCGCGATCTGCACGGCCGAGCGCACGTCGAACAGCGTCAGCGTGACGACCGATGCCTTCGTCTGCAGGTGGCCGGCCACCGCCGCCACCGCGCTGTTGCCGATCAGCCCGCCGATCATGCTGCCGATGCCGCCGATCGGCGAATCGTTGATGACGATCTGCGGTTCCATGTAGTAGTCGGCCGCGACACGCTGGCCCTTCTGCTGCTTCGAGCCCGCGCGGTATTCGCCCGAGTTGCGCTGCAGCTGCGTGATGCGCGACAGGCGCGCGTCGCTCTTCTGGTTGCCGATCGACGTGATCACGAAGCAGTTCGACTGCTGGACGGCCAGGCGCAGCAGCGGGTCGATCGTCGTCATCTTGGTCGCGCTGCCGAACGGGCCCCACCAGTCGGCATTGCGGCCGTCGTCGACGGCGATCGTGCCGAGCGGCGACGCGCAGCGCTGCAGCCCCGTGTCGGCGCCGGCGCTCGTGCCGCCCGCGGCGGCACCGGTCACGCCCGCGTTCTGACCGCCGGGCGTCACGACGCCGCCGCAGCCCGCCACGGACGCGCAAAGCGCTGCAACCAGCGCACCTTGAGTGAGACGTTGGGAAAGGTTGGTCTTCATGTCGTTGTCGATCGATTAGAGTCGTTGTTCGGCTTATGTGTTCGTGCGAACTTCGATAAGCCCCCCGGCTGGCGCGCGATGGTGGTCTCCCCGCTGCTGCCCCCGTTGCTTCAGGCCCGGTCAGTAGTACCAGTACGTCTGCTGCCAGACGCCGTAGTACGGATAGCCCGAGTACCAGTAGCCGTAATAGACGTCACGCCATTGCGTGCGCCATTTCCAGTCTTCTTCGTCTTCCTTCTTGGCCTTGCGTGCAAGGTCGAGCAGCTTCTTCGACTCCTTGTCGCCGCGGGCGGCTGCGATCGACAGCCACTTCTCCGCTTCGCGCGCATCGGAGCCCATTTCCTCGAGGCCGAACAGGTAGAAACTGCCGAGCGCCTTCTGCGCCTGCAGGTCGCCACGCTCCGCGGCCTCGCGCATCCACTTGAGGGCCTGGTAGCTGTCCTGGCGCACGCCGTCGCCGCGGAAATAGCGCAGGCCGAGGTCGTAGGCGGCCTTCGGCTGGGTCTTCGCGGTCTGCTTCAGCGCGGCGATGCGCGGATCTTCCCGGTCTTCCGAATCGTCCTTTTTCTGATAGGACACCTGATCTTTAGGACGGTCAGAACAGCCTGTGTCGTCGCAGATCCGCACCGTGTTGCCAGTGACGGACGGATCCTGCGCGCACGCGGCCAATAGCAACAGCAGCCCCGGTGCGAGTAGACGGCGGAACATTGGTACTTTCCTCAAGTTTTATTGGCGCCGCAATTCTTCGAGCTTTTCACCCCCGTGAGCTCGCACCCGGCGGCGCGCGGCGCAACGGATACAATCCGTCGACGCCGACACGCACTCCAAGGCTCTCTCAGGTTCTCTCTTCGAATCGTTCAGTCACCGCTTCATTGTTGTCGCTTTTCGTTGTACCGGCTGTTGCCGGCTGCGATCTCCAAACATGACGCGACAAACAAAGGTGACGTGGTGAGCAATAATAATGGAGAAAAATAGCATGTCAAGGTGATTCGCTTTTTCAAAGTTTGCGTGTCACGTCAGTTTTGATATGCTCTCCCTCGCCAAAAACCCCTGGAGACCCCATCGAGATGTCCAACAGCGAGCAGGCCAACGTCGATCTGATCACCGCCAACAAGGTGCGCGACCTACTGAACCGGAACGGCATTCCGCCGCGAAGTCACAACACGACGATCGCGAACGTGCTCGGCCTCAGCTTCTCTGTCGTCACCCGCAAGATGAAGGGCATGATCCCGTGGAACCTGTCGCAATTGCAGGACATCGCGACGCATTTCGGCGTGCCGCCAGCGATCCTGCTCGACGACAAGGGCACGCAGCCGGCCGCCGCCGAGATGATCGACGCGACGCTCGTGATCGAGTCGCGGCGCTTTCGCTGCCGCGCCGCGATCTCGACCAAGGCCAGCAGCCAGATCGAGACGGACTTCGTCGCGCTGCAGTGGCAGGGCGAGTGGCTCATCACCGAGCGTCAGCACGCGCGCGAGGGCCGCACGTATCCGGTCGACGTGATCGAGCTGCGCTCGACCCAGCCGAACGTGTATGCGGCGCGGATCGCCGTGGTCGACGATTCGCAGGACGTCGCCGAAACCATCTGTGAATATTTCATCGAAAAAGGCGTGAACGCGATTCCGTACTTCGACGGCGCATCGTTCCGCAAGGCACTCGAAGTGGAGGATTTCGACGGCTACATCCTCGACTGGATGCTCGGCGACCAGACCGCCGCCGAACTCGTGCGCGGCATCCGCTCGAGCGAGAACAGCGGCGCGCCGATCTTCCTGCTGACCGGCAAGATCTCGACCGGTGAAGCGAGCGAAGACGAAATCGCGCACATCGTGTCGCACTACAACGCGCGCTGCGAGGAAAAGCCGGTGCGCCTGCCGATCCTGTTCGCCGAAGTGGCGCGCGAACTGAAAATCACGCTGCCGGCCGCGGCCGCCGCGAACTGAGACCAGAAACACAAGCCACCACACAACACGACAAAACCGAGGGAATGACATGCGAATTCCGACCATCTGGACCAAGGGCCTGCTGACGGCCTGCCTGCTCGGCATGGCCGCAGCGGCGTGGGCTGCCTCGTCGTTCACGTTCACCGTCGACGGCAGGATCGACAGGCACAACCAGCCGGGCAAGACGGCCTACGTCTTCTCCGAACAGGCGCTGATGGCGCTGCCCCAGCACACGATCGTCACGTCGACGAGCTGGACACCGAAGGCGACCTTCACCGGCCCGCGCCTGTCCGACATCCTGAAGACCGTCGGCGCGCACGGCACGCAGATCGAGTTCCGCTGCATCGACGAGTACACGTTCACGATTCCCGTGTCCGACGCCGATCGCTACGGCGTGATCCTCGCGCGGACGATGAACGGCAAGGTGCTCGACAACGACAACTACGGCCCGCTGTGGATCATGTACCCGCGCGACCAGTATCCCGACGAACTGAAGACGCCGCTCGGCGAAGCCAAGTTCGCATGGCAGATCATCGGCCTGACGGTGAAATGAAACGCGGGCGATGGAAAAATAGAAAAATCATCCTGGTCCTCGGCTCGCTGTGGATCATGGGGTTCGCCGCGTGGGCGTTCCTGCTGTGGGACCTCCTCGCCACCTCGGTCAACGAAGGCGTACTCGAGGGGCCGCGCGAAGGCGTGTTCTGGACCGCTGCGCAATACCGGAACGTCTATACGCGGTTCGACCGGCAACTGATCCTCTACGCGACGCACGAGGACGACGACTTCAATCACGTCCAGATGCAGCTCGACAGCCTGTCGGTGTCGTTCGGCTTTCTGCAGCGGCCGTCGGAAGTGTCCCAATACTGGCTGCGCATCCCGCGCGCGCGCAACGAGATCGACGCGCTCGGCGAATTCATGACGCGCCTGAAGCGCGACGTGCCGCCGTTGCGCGATTCGCCGCAGCGCGCACGGCAGGTGATCGACGACGTGAACGCGTACTGGCCGAAGGTCAACGGCCTCGCGAACTACTTCCGCGCGATCGAGATGGCGCAGCGCGACTTCACGTTCCATCAGCTGAAGGAAAAACAGCGCGCGATCCTGATCCTCGGCATCGTGCTCGGCGTCATCCTGTGCGCGCTGTTCCTGCTGCTGTTCTATACGATGCGCACGCGTGACGACCTGCTCGAACGGCAGGACGCAGCGCTCGACGCGGAACGCAAGGCGTCCGATCGTGCATTCGAGATGATCGAGGCGAAGAACGCGTTCCTCGGGATGGTCAGCCATGAGTTGCGCACGCCGCTGCAGGCGATCTGCGGATCGGTCGAGATCCTGCTCGCGCGCCCGCAGTCGGACGCGAACCTGAAGACGATCCGGCGGCTGCAGAATTCCGCGCTGTCCCTCGAGGCGCTCGTCAAGGACCTGACCGACTACATCAAGCTGCGCTCGACGAAACGTCTCGCCGAGCTGGATACCGTCGCCATCGCGCCGCTGCTGGCCGAAGTGCTCGACCCGCTGCGCGAGAAGATCGCGGCCAGGCGGATCGTGGTCACGCAGCAAGTCGAGCCGCACGACCTCGCGATCCGCTCCGATCGCAAGCTGCTGCGCCAGGTGCTGTCGAACCTGATCGAGAACTCGGTCAAGTACACGCTCGGCGGATCGATCAAGGTGTCGATCACGCTCGCCGACGCGCCGGCCGGCCGGCAATTGAAGATCGCCGTGCGCGACACGGGCGCCGGCATCGCGAAACAGCACCTGTCGAAGATCTTCGAGCCGTTCTATCGCGCGAACGACGCGGTCGGGCTGCATGTCGACGGAATCGGCATGGGGCTCGCCGTCGTGCGCGAAATCGTGACGACGCTGCGCGGGCATGTGGACGTGCGCAGCACGGTGGGCGAAGGCAGCGAGTTCGTCGTGACGCTGCCGGCCGAAGTGCCCGGCATCGACACCGCCGGCAACGCGGCCGGCGACGCGCCCGCGCTGCCGCACGCGGCCGCATACCGCGGCCGGCGCGCGCTGGTGGTCGACGACGACGACAACGCACGCGAAACGCTCGGCGCGATGCTGTCGGCGCTCGGCATCGACGTCGATCTGTGCAGCACCGGACAGGAAGGCATCGCGCGCTTCGGTGCGAGCCGCTACGACATCGTCGTGCTCGATCTCGAACTGCCGGACCTGAGCGGTTTCGACGTCGCACGGCGCATTCGCGCGGTGGCGCAACCCGACGACGACGGCCGGCATCCGGCGATCCTCGGCGTCAGCGCGTATGAATCGGCTGCGCTCGGCGAAAACAAGCGGGTATTCGACGCATTCCTGCCGAAGCCCGTCCACCTGCGCGAACTCGGCGCGCTCGTCGAGAAACTGCTCGCGTAAGCCCGCGATGCCGTCCGCACAGGCACCGCATTGCGAGCCGCGCGCGGCGTCACCCGTCGAGACTCATTCGCCGATCAGGTGCAGCACGATGTCGCGACGGTGCGCGGCGCGGCGATGCTCGAACAGGTAGATGCCCTGCCACGTGCCGAGCACCATGCGTCCGTGCTCGACCGGGATCGACAGCTGTACCTGCGTGAGCGCCGTGCGCAGATGCGCGGGCATGTCGTCTGCGCCTTCGGTGTCGTGCTCGTAGCGCGTGGCGTCCTCCGGTGCGAGCGTCGCGAAGTAGCGTTCGAGATCGCGCTGCACCGACGGATCCGCATTCTCCTGGATCAGCAGCGACGCCGACGTATGGCGGCAGAACACGGTGAGCAGGCCGGTGCGGATCGCCTGCTGGTCGACGAACGCACGCACCTGCGGCGTGAATTCGACGAGGCCGCTGCCGCGCGTGTCGACGCCGATGTGCGTGAGGGCCTGTTGCATCTCGGCGACCTCAGGCCAGCGCGGCGAAGCCGTCGGCTTCGATCTGCTTCGCGTCGGCCGGGCGCACGACGCGCGCGACCTCGACACCGTCGCGCAGGAACACCAGCGTCGGCCACAGCTTCACGCCGAACGAACGGCCGAGCGGGCGGCCCGGGCCATCCTCGATCTTCAGGTGCCGCACCGCAGGATGCGCGGAGAACGACGCGACGATCGCGGGCTGCGCGCCCGCGCAGATCCCGCACCAGTTCGCGCCGAATTCGATGACGGTTGCGCCGCCCAGTGCGTCGACTTCCGCGCGCGTCGGTGCATTGGCGGTATAGCGTTGCTCGGTATCCATCGGGCCCTCGTGTGCGTTGGCGGAACGTGGCCGCGCCCGCATGCGTGGTGCGGCGGGCGCGGCCTGCGATTTCCTACTCTAGCGGAAAAGCGCGCGCGATGCCGGCCGGCCCGTTGCGGCGCCCATGCCGCCTGCGCCCCTCCGGAATGACACGACAAGATTCGGAGCGCCGCGCCGCCGCGACAGGATCAGCATGCGGACTGATCCGTCACCGAGGGCACCCGCCATGAATGCACCGCATTGCGTCACCGAACCGAACATCCTCTATTTCGGCACGCCCGTCGTGCTGGTCAGCACGCTGAACGAAAACGGCACGCCCAATCTCGCGCCGATCTCGTCCGCGTTCTGGCTCGGCTGGCGCGGCGTGATCGGCATCGCCGCCAGCTCGCAGACCACCCGCAACCTGATGCGCACCGGCGAATGCGTGCTGAACCTGCCGTCGTCGGCGCAGGCGGACGCGGTCGACCGGATCGCGCGCACGACGGGCACGCACCCGGTGCCCGACGGCAAGCGCGCGAAAGGCTACGTCTTCGAACCCGACAAGTTCGGCACGGCCGGGCTCACCGCAACCGCGTCGCAAACCGTCGCGCCGCCGCGTGCGCTCGAATGCCCGGTGCACATGGAAGCGGTCGTCGCGGCCACGCACGGGATCGGCGACGAGGCGCCGGACCTGCGCGGCCATATCCGCGTGTTCGAGTTGCGCATCCAGCGCGTGCACGTGCATCCCGACCTGCTGATGGACGGCTACGCCGACCGCATCGATCCGGACAAGTGGTCGCCGCTGATCATGAGCTTCCAGAAGTTCTACGGGCTGGAGCCGCGGCAGGTGCATGCGTCGCGGCTCGCGGAGATTCCGGAGCGCGCGTATCGCAGCCCCGACATCGAACGTTCGCGTGAAGCGGGCATGTTGACCGGCGCCGGACGGTAACGAAGCGCCCGGCGCATTCGCAGTGAACCGGGCGCTTCGTCATGCCTCCACCGACGGTAGCGAGGCGGCTGCGCCGACCCCGCACCGCCTCGTTCCGCCTCGCACTGCCGCCCCTGTGCATCGCGGTGCCGATCGCGCGGATCGACACCGCGAGCCTATTCCGCCTCGCGGCCCGCCATGCGTTCCATCCACTGCTCGAACGCGGACACCGCGGCATCGTCGGCACGATCGGCGTTCGTCACCAGCATGTAGTCGTCGGCACGCCATACAGGCGACGCGATCGGACACACGAGGCGCCCCTCGGCGAGATCGCGCCCGATCAGCGGCAGCGATGCCAGGGCCACGCCGAGCCCCTCGATGGCCGCGCCGAGCTGAAGATTCACATGATCGAATTCGACATGACGCGCGGCGCGCAGATCGGAAGCCCCCGCTTCCTGCAACCAGTGCGACCAGGCGGAGCGCGTCGTGGCCGAATGCAGCAGGGTGTGATGGCGCAGGTCGGCCACGCCCTGTATCGGATGCCGGCGCAGCAATGCGGGATTGCAGGCCGGCACGCGCAGGTCGGGCATCAACGGGCGCGATACGACGCCCGCGCCCTGCTCGGGACCGGAACGCACACCGATATCGAAAGCGTCGGCGACATAGCGCAACTTGCGCGATGTCGTCGACACCCTCACGTCGATGTCGGGGTACCTCGAATGGAAGTCGGCGAGCCGCGGCAGCAGCCAGCACAGCGCAAAGCTCATCGGCACATTCACCCGCACGACGCCCGATATCCGGTGCTTGAACGTGTCGTGGCGCAGCCGCCCCACCGCGGTACCGAGGCGCTCGAACACGTGGCTGACGTCGTTCAGCAACGCGGCCCCTTCGTCGGTCAGCACGACACCGCGCGGACGACGGTCGAACAACGGCAGCCCGAACCAGTCCTCCAGCAGCCGGATCTGCTTGCCTACGGCCCAGTGGGTGACATGCAGTTCCACCGCCGCCCCCGCGAAGCTGCCGTGCCGCGCGACCGCATCGAAAGCGCGCAGCGCATTGAGCGGGGGCAACTCGCCCCGATGCTTCGCCGTGTCCTGGTTGTCGTTCATGACGTGACTTTTTCTCTCTGTTGACGCGATTTTAGTTCAATTGAAATGGCCGCTGCCTCCCCCATAAAATTGACGCATCGAGCGTGAAAACGATGCCACGAGCGGCTTCCACCGACCGCTCGCACGGAGCAAATGACGATGCGCCTGCCGGTTTTTTCCCCTCCCGTGACGCAGGAGACTGCAACGCCCCGACGGCGCGTGCTGTGGCTGTCCTGCATTGCGCACGCAATGCACGATGGTTATACGGACATGATCTACGCGCTACTACCCGTGTGGCAGTCGGAATTCGGGCTCGACTTTGCGGCCCTGGCGATCCTGCGCGGCATCTATGCCGGCACGATGGCGACGCTGCAGTTGTCTGCGGGGCGCCTCGCGCAACACCTGGGCAGCGGCACGACCCTCGCATTCGGCACACTGCTCGCCGCGCTCGGTTATGCGCTCGCGGGCCTGTCGGGTGGCCTGCTCGGTCTGGGCGTGGCGCTGGCGATTTCGGGCGGCGGATCCAGCACGCAGCATCCGATCGCATCGGGCGCCGTCTCCCGCCTCTATGGACGCGACGCGAGAGGCCCGCTGAGCATCTACAACTTTGCCGGCGATCTGGGGAAATCCGCACTGCCGGCCGCCATTTCGCTGCTCGTGACCCTGATGCCGTGGCGTCACGCGCTATGGATCGTCGCCGGATTGGGCTGCGTCGTGGCCGCCGTCATCGCGCTCTGGTTTCCCGCCGTGCCGCGTGGCGCAAGCAAGACGGCGGCCAAAGAACAGGCGTCCGCTCAATGCAGCGGCACCGGAGGAAGCGGCTTCCCCACGCTGTTTTCGATCGGCGTGCTCGATACGGCGGTACGCATGGGACTGCTGACATTCCTGCCTTTCCTGCTCAAGGCAAAGGGTGTCTCGCCGCAACTGCTGGGAACGGCGCTTGCGCTCGTGTTCATAGGCGGTGCGGCCGGCAAATTCCTGTGTGGCTGGTTGGGCGCGCGCCTGGGTATGGTCAGGACGGTGCTGCTCACGGAGGGCGGTACAGCCGCGTGCATCGTCGCGGTGATGTATCTCCCGTTGGCACTCGCCATGGTGCTGCTGCCGATTCTGGGTATGATGCTCAACGGCACTTCGTCGGTGCTGTACGGAACCGTTCCGGAGATGTCCGCACCCGAGCGCACCGAGCGCGCATTCGCGATCTTCTACACGGGGACGATCGCATCCGGCGCGATATCGCCTGTTCTCTACGGTTTCCTGGGCGACAGGATCGGTGTGCATGGCGCCACGTATGCAACCGCGCTGACCGCCCTCGCGATTTTTCCGCTCGCCCTCGCACTGCGCCCGCATCTGGCGGATGACTGAACAGGATGAACACCATGACGAACGCTGGCTACCCGACCGTCGCCCTCGTCGGTCCGGGCGCAATCGGAACGACCGTCGCCGCGGCCCTTCATGAAGCCGGCCGCACGCCGGTGATCTGCGGCCGCTCGGCGCACGAACAGTTGAAGCTGCGCTTCGACGGCGGCGAGATCGTCGTGCCCGGGCCCGTACTGACCGATCCGCACGCGGTCGAGGAAAGGTTCGATCTCGTGTTCGTTGCGGTCAAGTCGACGCAGATCGCGAGTGCGGCACCCTGGGTCTCCGCGCTATGCGATGCGAATACCGTCGTCTGCGTGCTGCAAAACGGCGTCGAGCAGAAAGCCGCGTTCGCGCCGTATGCGGCCGGCGCCACGGTCGTGCCGTCGGTCGTCTGGTTTCCGGCGCAGCGCGAATCGGGTGCATCGGTGTGGCTGCGGGGCAAGCCTCGGCTCACGCTGCCCGATACGCCGGCGAGCAACGTGGTGGTCGCCGCTTTGCACGGCACGCGCTGCGCGCCGGAGGTGGCGGAGGATTTCATCTCGCTCGCGTGGCGCAAGCTCTTGCAGAACGCAGTGGCGGGACTCATGGTGCTGACCGGCCGCCGCGCCGGCATGTACACGCGAAGCGACATCACCGAACTGTCGCTCGCCTACCTGCGGGAATGTCTCGAGGTCGCGCGGGCGGAGGGCGCGAAGCTGGGCGATGACGTGCCGCAGGAAATCGTCGATGGATTGCATGGCTTTCCGCCCGATTTAGGGACGTCCATCCTTGCCGACCGACAAGGCAACCATCCGCTCGAATGGGACTGCCGGAACGGCGTCGTGCAGCGCTACGGACGAACGCACGGCATTCCGACGCCGATCAGCGATCTGGTCGTTCCGCTTCTCGCAGCCGCCAGCGATGGCCCGGGCTAGCCGCAAGCAAACCCAAGGGATCGGATCGACGCGAGACTCACCGCCTCGTCGGTCATGAAATTCGGCCGCCGTGCGCGTCCGCGATCGGATGATCAGACTCCGTGCAAATCGCCCGGTTGCGTCGGAAAGTGCATCGCGGCGAATCAGATAACATACAGGCCGCCACCTTTCCACGATCAGACCGACGGAGTGTTATCAGTGATTCAACCGACCCCTGTATTCAAGGACAACCTCGCGCAACTGCCGGCCATCGACGGTATCGCGCGCATCGATCTCGCCGGCGCGAACGGCGACGTGGTCGCGACCATCGAGAACCAGCCGGGCAAGCAAGGCTCGCTCGCGGTGTACAACTATCTGCAGCAGGCATTCGGCACGCTCGACGCGAAAGCGGCCGAGCACGGCCTCGCCGTATTCGCCGAACATACGGCCGACGCACGCAACCGCCCGGGCGCGCACCCGAACGTCGATCGTCTGCTGGCGATCGTCGACGGCGGTGAAGCGCTGCGCATCGACGTCGTCGCGAAGGGCTGAGTCGTTGGCGGCACACGTGCGGAACACCACAATCGTCGCATCCGTATCCGCTTCCCTGGAGATCGCCCGCGTGTCTCGCTTGAGTGCTCTGGCTTCGGGCCGTCGTTTCGCGACGGCCACCGCGATCACGGCCGTTGTCTGGGCCGCGCTCGGCGGCACGGCATCGGCCGCCCCGCTGCGGACAGCATCCGATATCGCCGGCGCGTCGCTCGTGCCGCTCGGCGTGCTGCCGCATTCGCCGGAGGACGGTTCGCTCGATCCGTTTTGCGAGCGATATCGCGCGAAGACAACCACCGCGGCCGGCCGCGAAGTCGCGAAGCGCGACTGGATCGTGACGTCCGAGGCGCCGCTCGGGCGCTACACGGTCGTCACGTTCTCGAGCGGCTTCCGCGCCGGCACGAGCGCGATCTGCTTCGCGCGTAACGGCAACATCGGCGTATTCGACGGCACGACGCTCGTCGCGCTCGGCTATACCGCGCGCAAGGCCGGCTGGCAGCTCGGCTCGGTCGATCGGCTGGAAAACGGCGCGCTGCTGATCTGGGGCGGCGACGGCCCGGCACCGCCCGTCGGCGAACTGCATGAAGAGAACGGCGGCCTGCGCTTGACCGGTGTCGCCGCCGAAAGCACACACTGCGGCGGCCGCGCGGTCGTGCCGAACGTGTACGGCGAGCCGCTCGATGCGGCACGCAGGATCCTGATCGCGCACGGCTGGCAACCGCTGCGCCCGCGCGAGAAGCCGGAAGCAACGGACGGTGCGGCAACGCTCGCGAAGCACGGCATCTTCGAAGCCGAAGCGTGTTCGGGTACCGGAATGGGGTATTGCGCGCTGCGCTACCGGAATGCAGCCGGCGTGCTCGGCGTGACGACGGCCGGCGGCGAGCCGGACAAGCCTTCGGCGAATACCGTGATCGACTACCAGGTCGCGTGCCGCAAGCCGGGGGCGCGCTGATCGCGCGAGCATGATCCATGTGTCATGCGATCCGCGCCGTCCGGCCATCGTCCGTTCGCTCGATTGACCGCGCTCACGTGCCCTCCTAAACTGACCTCCCTTTTACGCCGCACCGACAAAAGGGACTGCCATGATCGACCTCTCCACGCTCGCGCTGTTCTCCGGCGCATGTCTCGCCCTGACGGCCACGCCCGGCCCCGACATGCTGCTGATCGCGTCCCGCAGCGTGAGCCAGGGCCGGCGTGCAGGCTTCGCGACGCTCGCGGGCATTCAGGCCGGCACCTACTGCCACGCGCTCGCGGCCGCGCTGGGCTTGTCGCAGCTTTTTGTCGCGGTGCCGCTCGCGTATGACGCCGTGCGCTTCGCAGGCGCCGCGTATTTGCTGTATCTCGCGTGGAAAACCTTCCGTTCGGATGCGACCGCGCTGTCGCCCGTCGCGTCGCCACACCGCCACTCGACCGCGACGATCTTCCGTCAGGGCCTGACGACGAACCTGCTGAATCCGAAGATGGCGTTGTTCGTGCTCGCGCTGTTTCCGCAGTTCGTGCGCCCCGAGCACGGTTCGATCGCCGGGCAGATTCTCGTGCTCGCGACGGTGCTGAACCTGATCGGACTCGTCGTGAACGGCGCGGTCATTCTTTCCGCGAGCCGGCTGAGCCAGCGGATCGGCGCGCGCCGCCGGCCGTCGAAGCTGCCTCAGTATCTGCTTGGATCGGTGTTCGTCGGATTGGCGGCGCGGCTTGCGGTGGCGGGGCGGCAGTAGTCGTAGCCGCCGCCCGATTCAGGTGCCGCCCGAACGGCCAGGTTCAGGCCCGTTCTCGACACACCCGCGCGTATCCGCCACCACCCGCAACGCGTCGCTCTCGAGCAAGCTCGCCGGCGTCACCGTGCGGCGGCGCCACGGGATTCGCCCGAAATACCAGATTTTCCAGAAACCGAGCGGATGATCGGGATTCCGGCGCAGCAGCATGTCGAAGGTCTCGACGTCGCCGAGCACGATCCGCGTCGCATCGCGCACGACTTCGCGCACGAACCGCGAGCAGAACTGCCGGCGCGACGCGAGATTGAAACCCGTGTCGTAGACCACGCCGGTCCGGCGCATCGCCGCGTCGACAAGCCGCCGCCGCTGCTCTGCATCGAGCGGCTGCTTCAGCCGCGCGATCACGCATGCGCCGCGATCGGAGCGTGCGAGAAATCGCGACATCGTCGTCACGCGCGATAGCGGAAACGTGCTCTCCGCGATCAGCGTTTCACCGCCGCGCGCGCCGACGACGATGCCGACGTGATTCGTCCATGAGCGCGTTGCGCTCGCTACCTCGAGGAACGGCCGCACGGTCACACGAATGAACACGATGTCGCCGATCTCCGGTGCGACCGGCAACGACACATGATGCGTTTCGGGAGAACCGACGCAGAAGAGGCGCCGCCGGCCCGCGCCGGGCGAGCGGATCATGAGCGGCTGGCGGCCGGTGTCGACGACCATACGGACCTCGCGCAAGTGGTGATGGCGCGAGCATGTCAGCAGCGGCCGGACTCCGCATCCGCTTCGTGTGCGAGGCCAGGTATTCGCGCCGCCCGGTGGCGGATTTCGATACCGGGGTGAGGCGGCGCGCGGGCGCCGCCGCCTTCAGCGCGTCGCGCCCAGCGCCACGCGCAGCCGTTCCATCAACTGCGTGTAGTGGCGCAGCACGTCGTCCTTCGGCACGACATTCGCCGTCGCGAAACGGTCGGACCACACCGGTTTCCACTCATACGAACCGTGCAGGCTGCGGTCGCCGTCGGGCGCCTGGATCAGCGAGCGGATCCGCGCATCGCGGCCCGGGCCCGTATGCATGTCGAACAGCGCATGGATATACGTGTGATACGCGTCGTACACGTCGTCGTCGAACAGGTAACGATAGATGTGGAACGTGCGGTCGAGCTCGCGCTTCGCGCGGATCACGTCGTCCGGCGAGATGTCCTTCCAGTAGCCGATCCACGTGTAGAAGCACAGCAGCGCATTGAGCTGCGGCGCGACCGCGTCGTACAACGCGAGCCGCTTCTCGATCAATCGCTGGTTGGTCCATTGCACCAGTTCAAGGCGCTTCAGCCGGCGCGCGACGAGCCAGCCGAGACACGCGACCGACAACGGCGTCAGCACGCCGAGCACGAGCTTGACGATTTCCAGCGAATTCCACGGATTGTTGAATGGCTGCATGAATGGCCCGACAAGAAGGAACGTACCTGCGCCGGCGCATGACCCGGCGCGCCGCGCCGCTTGCCCATTTGCGTCGACATTGACCGTTAGTTGCTTGCGCATCGAACGTCGCGCGACAACACGGGCGACATGCCCGAAGCGGCGCGATGCGTCAGTCTATCGGGCGATTGTCACCGAGCCGTGACCGTTCGTCGACCCGTCGTCGCAAGTCCGCGCGCCCGCGTCGCGTTACGTCGGCAGCGCCGACGTGAGCTTGACCTTCTGCATCGGAATGTCTGTCTTCACGCTCAGCACGCCCGGGATGCGCGTGAGGGTTTCCATCTGGAAGCGCCGGTAGTCGTCGATATCGGCCGCGACGACGCGCAGCAGGAAATCGCAGTCGCCGGCCATCAGGTGGCATTCGACGACTTCCGGCATCTGCTGGACCGCCTCGGCGAAACGGTTCACCGATTCCGCGTCCTGCCCCTTCAGCCACACGCGCGTGAAGATCGTCAGGCCCTTGCCGACTTTCGCGGGATTCAGCACGGCCACGTATTTCTCGATCACGCCGGCCTCCTCGAGGAGCCGCACGCGCCGCAGGCACGGCGATGGCGACAACCCGACCTCGTGCGCGAGCTCCACGTTCTGCATGCGGCCGTCGCGCTGGAGCGCGCTCAGGATCCGGCGGTCGATGGCGTCAAGTTTCATTTGGCATCCGATTCCAAGAAATTCCCAAATCCTTCGTTCGATGCCAAATTCTCCGAAAATCATGGCCACAACGCAACCCGATTCGAGTCAAAAAAGCAGACAATCCCTCCCCCGAAGGAGGAGTAATGAGCAGTAGCGTTTCAACGTCGTCAGGGCTTCGCGACAAGCCCGCCTATGTCGCCGAGATGGGCCGCGGATTGCGCGCGGCGCTGCCCGTCATGCTGGGTTTCGTGCCGTTCGCGCTCGTGCTGGGCGCGCAGGCCGCGCAGAAAGGGCTGAGCCTGTTCGAAGTGCCGATGATGACCGGCATGAACTTCGGCGGCGGCTCCGAATTCGCGGCGATCCACCTGTGGACGTCGCCGCCGCACATCGCGCTGATCGTCGCGATGTCGTTCCTCGTGAATTCGCGCCACATCCTGATGGGCGCCGCATTCGCGCCGTATATCCGCCGCCTGCCCCGCCGCCGCGCGTTCTTCGCCCTGTTCTTCATGTGCGACGAAAGCTGGGCGATGTCGCTCGCCGACGCCCGGGCGCGCTCGGCCACCCACATCAGCGTGCCCTACTACGCCGGTATCTGCGTGGGGCTCTACCTGACATGGATCTCGATGACCACGCTCGGCGCGGCGGTCGGCCCGACGATCGGCGACGTCGAGCAGTACGGCTTCGACATGGCGTTCACGGCCGTCTTCCTGGTGCTGCTGCGCGGGATGTGGAAAGGGATGCGCGCGAGCCGCCCGTGGTTCGTGAGCCTCGTCGTCGCGGCGGCCACGCACCTGGCCGTGCCCGGCGCGTGGTACGTCGCTGCCGGCGCCTGCGCGGGGCTGATCGCCGCGCTGCTGTGGGAGCCGCGCGATGCCTGATTTCCCGGATCTCAACACGGTCGTGACGATCGTGCTGATGGCGTCGACGACTTACCTGTCGCGCATCCTCGGCTACGTGCTGCTGCGCAACCGCACGCTGAGCCCGCGCATGGCGTCGGTGATGGAGAACGTGCCCGGCTGCGTGCTGATCTCGGTGATCGCGCCGGCCTTCGTGTCGACGCGCCCGGCCGACCTGCTCGCGCTGGCCGTTACGCTGATGGCGGCGACGCGCCTGTCGATCCTGCCGACCGTCATCGTCGGCGTCGTGTCGGCCGGCGTGTTGCGGCACCTGCTCGGATAACGCGGGTAACGCCGATCCGACCCGCCGCATGGGCGGTCTGCCGAACCCGAGAACGGGCGCGCGATGCGCCCGTTTTCGCATGCGCGCACGGTGCAAGGCACTGCGCGGCGCGACAGGCGTCGCGACGGGATGCTAGCCTTGCGGGTGTACCCGCGATGCCTTCTCCCCTCATTCCTTACCTGCGAGGATCGTCCCGATGCAAGAAACCCGCCCGCTGTTCGATCGTGTCCTGCTCACCAACGACGACGGATTCGACGCCCCCGGCCTTGAAGTGCTCGAACAGGTCGCCACGCAACTGGCGCGCGAAGTGTGGATCGTCGCGCCGGCGGAAGACCAGAGCGGCACGTCGCATTCGCTGAGCCTGCACGAACCGCTGCGCGTGCATCGCAAGGGCGAACGCCGTTTCGCGGTGCGCGGCACGCCCGGTGACTGCGTCGCGATCGCGATCAGCCACCTGATGAAGGATGCGCGGCCCGACGTCGTGTTGTCCGGCGTGAATCGCGGCGCGAACCTCGGCACCGAAACGGTGTTCTCCGGCACGGTCGGCGCCGCGATGACGAGCATGCTGGTCGGCGTGCCGGCCATCGCGCTGAGCCAGGCCTTCACCGATCGCAATGCGGTGCCGTGGGGCACCTCGCTGGCGCTCGCGCCGGACGTCATTCGCCGGCTCGTCGCCGCCGGCTGGGACCGCGATGCGTGCCTCAACGTGAATTTCCCGGCGCGGCCGGCCGAGGACGTGCGCGGCCTGAAGGTGACGAACCAGGGGGCCGGTACGCTGCAGGGCGTCGAGATCGTGTCGGGCCGCGATCCGCGCGAGATCGACTATCACTGGCTGAAACTCGCTCGCGCGCCGCGTGAGGACGATCCGGATTCGGAAACGGTCGCACTCGGCGAAGGGTATGTCGCCGTCACGCCGCTGAAGTTCGAGCGCACGCACGACCATGCGCTCACGCAACTGCGGTCGCGCCTCGGCTGATCCGCGTACGGAGGCAAAAAAGCGGTCGCGGCAATCGCGTGCATGATTCTTGCGCGCGGCTGTCCGGCCGCGACATTGCGTCACCGCATCGCCAAAACACCGCGACGCTGTATCCCCACATCACTTGCATCACTGCACTACCGCACTACCGCACTACCGCATCACCGCATCACCGCATCACCGCATCACCACTTCACCGCATCACGTCAGGTTCATTCCCCCATCGAGCATCACGATCTCGCCCGTCACGTAATCAGACGCGACGAGCATCGCGACCGTCTGCGCGATGTCATCCGGCGCCGCCGCCCGGCGCATCGGCGCGCGCTCGCGCCAGAGCTGCTGCGCGTCCGTCCAGTCGGCCGTGAGCGGCGTATCGACGAGCCCCGGTGCGACCGCGTTGACGCGAATCGCCGGCGCGAGCGTGCGCGCGAGCAGCCGCGTCGTGTGATTGAGCGCGGCCTTCGCGGCCGCATAGGGAATCGACGCGCCCTTCGGCCGCACGCCCGCATGCGAACTGACGTTCACGACGCACCCGGCCCGCCCGTGCGACGCCGCCTCACGCAGCGCGGCCTCCGCTTCGGCGACGAGCCGGAATGGCGCGATCACGTTGATCTCGTGCATCTCACGCCACACGTCGGGCGTCGCCGCGGCAAGGTCGTCATGCGGAATCACGCGGCTGACGCCCGCATTGTTGACGAGGACGTCGAGCCGCCCGTGCACGGCCAGGGCGTCGCGGATCAGCCGCACGCGTTCGGCATCGTCGGCGAGATCGGCCTGCACGTAGGCCGCGCCGAGCTCGCGCGCCATTGCTCGCCCCACGTCCGCCGAACTGCGCGAATGCAGGATCACCGCATAACCGTCCGCCGCCAGGCGGCGCGCGATCGCCGCGCCGATGCCCGACGTCGATCCGGTGACGAGCGCGACCGGCCGATGCAGCCGCGACGCGCGCGGCTCGGCGACGGTTTCGGTTTCAGGTTCCGTTTCGGGAATCGGGGCAGAAATCGGCGGAAGCGGCGCGTCCATGTCGGGGACCCCTGTCAGTGGCGTTCCCGCATCATAAGCGCGATCGGCGCACACCCGGCCGCCGGCACCCACATCCCGGCGACGATCAGCCCCTTGCGGCCACAGCGGTCGCTCAGCGGCCCGGTGACGATCCGGCAACTTGCCCTATACGGCCGGACAGACGGCCTCAAGGAGGCGATCCGCTCGAAACCGGCACCACCGGACGAAGCCATTCGGCCCGCATCGAGGCGGGCCGCTCGCTGTTGCCTGCTGCTACTTCCCTGCCAACGCCAGTGAAGGCGCGAGCGCGCTGTTCGGATCCTGGCCGTTCCACTGGCTGACCCAACCATCGTTCGGCGTCGCCCCCATCACGAAATCGAGCGTGCCGCCGGCCTTCATCTCGTCGTAGGTGATGTACGGCCGATGCAGCGGCACGCCGTTCAGGCTCACCGACTGCACATAGCGATTGACCGACGACGGCGCGCCGCCGCCGGCCGTGTGCGCGGTCACGGTGAAGCGCCGCGACTTGCCGAACTTCAGCGCACCGCCGTCTCCGCCGCCCGATGCGACCGGGATGTCGATCGTCGCTTCCTCGAACAGCGGCGTGCCAAGGTAGAACACGCCGCCCACCGGATTCAGCGAGTAGATGCCGAGCGCGGACAGCACGTACCACGCGGACAGTTGCCCGCAGTCGTCGTTGCCGGGAATGGCCGAATCGCGCACGCGGCGCGGGTCGGCCAGCGCGGCCTTCAGGCTGTCGCCGCTGAGCAGCGCGCGATCGCCGGCCGTCAACGTCAGCGAATACATGTCGTCCATCACCGTGCGCACGCGGTCCTGCGTCTTCGACGGCATGCCCGCGACGTCGTACAGGTACGGCAGATGGTTCGCCGGCTCGTTCCCGGCGAAAAACTGGCCGCTGCGGCCGGTCAGGTCCGGAAAGCCCTGGTTGTCGAGGAAGGTCAGCGGGTTGGCCGGATCGAACGTGCGATCGAGCTGCGCGATGAACTGGCTTTTCCCGCCGAGCAACGCAACGAGCCCCGGGAAGTCGTGGAAGATGTTCCACGTATCGATCCACGCATTCGATTCGGAGAAGTCCGTCTTCTCCGCCGCCGTCGGGTCGAAGCCCGCCACCCAGTTGCCCTGCGCATCCTTCGGCTGCGAGAACTTCCAGCCGTTGTTCAGCGTCGGGTTGAACACGTTCCGGTAATTCTGGCTGCGCTGCAGGTAGGGCCGGTAGTCGGCCGTGCTCTTGCCCGCCGCCTTGCCGACCGCGGCCGTCGCCCAGTCGTCGAACGCATAGTCCTGCGTCGTCGACACCGATGCGTTGTCGCCCGCGACCACGTAGCCGCGCTGGCGATACTGGTCGAAGCCGTGCGCGCTCGCGCCCTGCGTGGTGGCCAACGCGGTCCAGATGTCGTCGATGCCCGCGTTCGTCAGGTGCTTCAGGTACGCATCGGCGATCAGCGGGATCGACGGGTGGCCGGCCATCGTGAAGGTTTCCGTTTGCGCGAGCGGCCACACCGGCAGCTCGCCCTTGCCGTTCTGCCTGAACTGCGTGAGCAGCGACTTGACCCAGCCGTCGACGCGCTCGGGCTGCACGAGCGTCATCAACGGCGACTCGGCACGGAAGGTGTCCCACAGCGAGAACGTCGACGAATAATCGAAGCCCGGATTCGCATGCTTGCTCGTCGTCGGCGGCGACGTCGTGCCGTCGTTGGTCGAATCGGTGCCGACGTAGCTGCCTTCCGCGTTGTTGTAGACCGTCGGCGCGAGCATCGTGCGATACAGCGACGTATAGAACATCGTCCGCTGGTCGGCGCTGCCGCCCTTGACGTGGATCCGGTCGAGCGCGTCGGCCCACACGCGTTCGGCGGCGCCGCGCACCTGGTCGAACGACTTTGCTCCGACTTCCGCGGCGAGATTGGCCTGTGCATCCGCGATGCTCGACGGCGAGATGCCGACCTTCACCGTAACCGCGCCGCTGTCGTTGCCGTCGGCGAACGTCAGGTAGGCCTTGAAGCCGTCGGCGCTGAACGCGACGTGTTTCGTATCGAACGGCTTCGAGAAACGCGCGACGAAATACGTCGGCTTGTTGTTCGCCCAGTTGTTCGTGATCTCCCAGCCGGCGATCGTCTGCGCATCGATGACCTGGATCTTGCCGCTCGCGGTCGAGCCGCCGATCGGGTTGTCGATGCTGACGATCATGCTGCGCTTCTGTGCTGCCGCGCTCGGGAAATACGTGTAGCGATGCACGCCCGCATGCGCGGTGGCCGTCATCTCCGCGAGAATCTTCGCGCCCTTCACGTTCCACGGCGTGTTGCCGCTGCCGACCGGCGCCATCTTCACGCGGTAGTAACCGGGGCTCGCGGTTTCGTCGTCGTGGCTGAACGACGCGTTGTAGGTGATCGACGCATCGGCGGCCACCTTGGCCAGCGTCGCGGTGTCGACCGGCGCCAGCGTCGGCAGGAACCGCACGTCGCCGCCCGAACCGATGCCGGTACCCGACAGGTGCGTGTGCGTGAAGCCGGTGATGAGCGGATCGTCGTACTGATAGCCGGACGTGCGATCCCAGTTCCACGGCAGCGTGTGCGCGCCGCCGGTCGTGTCCGGCCCGAGCTGCACCATCCCGAACGGCACGGTCGCGCCCGGGTACACGTGGCCGTGGCCGCGCACGCCGCTGCCCCAGTCCGCGTTGATGTCGAGGTTCGCGGTGCCGATCATCGGATCGACGCTGCGCAGCACCGATCGCTTGCCCGCGCCGCCGCTCTCGCCCGGGTCGTTCTGATCGCCCTGGTCGTTCTGGTTGCCCTGGTCATTCTGGTTGCCCTGCGCGTTCGACATCTGCGCGAGCACGCTCGCATCCGTCGAAGCCTGATCGCCCCCGCACCCCGCCAACACGGCAAGGCACCCGATACCCACCACATGACGTAGCTTCATCCGTTCGTCCCTCCCTCTCTCTGCGTCGATCCTGTCGGCAAGAACCGCTCGTTGATCTTCTCGACCGTTACGGCGCGCTGGCCGCCTGCGGGAACGACGGCATCGCGGATGCGTCGGTGCCCCACGTCGCCGCGCTCGCGTCGGCCGTCATCGAATACGACAGCTTTCCGCCCTTCGCGATGTGCTCGAACGGCAGCCACGCGGTCGGGTACGGTGCGCCGTTCAGCTTCAGCGACTTCACGTAGAACGACGCGGCATCGCCCGAACCCGCGCCCGGCGCGACGATGTGCAGCAGGCGGTAGCTGCCGTCCTGCTGCCCGACGCGCACGACGATCTTCTCGAACTGCGGGCTCGACAGCGCGACGCCGCTCACGCCCGGCACGACCGGGTAGAGACCGAGCGCGGCCCACACGTACCAGCCCGAGATCGCACCGAGATCGTCGTTGCCGGGCAGCCCGGCCGCACCGGTGCCGAACGCGTTCGCGAGCGACGCGTGCAGCACGCGCTGCGTATGCGACGGCGCGCCGGCCCACGCATAGACCCACGGCACGGCCATCGTCACTTCGTTGCCGACGTAGAAGTACGGCTGCACGGTGCCGATGTTCAGGTGCGTGAAGAACGTGTCGAGCCGCTTGACGACCGATGCAGCGCCGCCGACCTGCGCGACCACGCCGCCGAGATCGTGCGGCACGTACCACGTGTACTGCTCCGAGTTGCCTTCCATGAAGCCGGTGCCGTCGGTGACCCACGCGCCCGCCGCGGTCTTCGGCTGGATCGCGTTCCTGTCGAACAGGTTCTGCCAGTTGCCGCTCGACTTCAGCAGCGTGCCGGCCGTCGCCGTATCGCCGAGCGCCGTCGCGAAGCGCGACACCGCGAAGTCGCGCACCGCATATTCGAGCGTGTTCGACGCGGTCTGGTTGTCGCCCGGGCCCGACGACGGCACGTAGCCGAGCCGGTCGTAATCCGCGCGGCTGCCCATCACCGGCGTGCCGGCGCATGCGGCGCCCGGCGCCGTGCTGCGCTTCATGATCGACAGCGCGGCCTGCGTGTCGAAGTTCGTCGCGCCGAACGCATGCGCGTTCGCGACGATGATCGAGCCCGCATCGCCCGGCATCACGGCCGTCTCGGTATTGAAGTACGCCCAGCGCGGGAACGCGCCGCACGCTTTTGCATCGAGCACGAGCGACTGCACGATGTCGCTGGTCCGCACCGGATCGAGCAATGCCTGAAGCTGCATGAACGAGCGGTCGATGTCCCAGCCGGAGAAGTTCGCGTACATCGTGCGGCCTTGCTCGACCTGACGCGTCGGCGCGGCCGATGCGCCGTTCGACGCGTAGAAGTCCGGATACTGGCCGTTCACGTCGTTGAACACGTTCGGGTGCAGCGAAGCGTGATAGAGCGCGGTGTAGAACTTCGTCTTGTCGGCGTCGCTGCCGCCCGTGACCTGGATCGCGTTCAGGCGCGCGTTCCACGCGGCGCTCGCCGCGCTGCGTACCTTGTCGAAACGCCAGTTCCGGTTGCCTTGCGCGTCGGTGCCCGGATTCTCGGCGAGCAGGTTCGCCTTCGCATTCGCTTCGCTGACGAACGAAATGCCGAGCTTCATCATCACGTCCGGGTGCTTGCGGTCGACATTGAACGTCAACGCCACGGGGCTGTCGTTCGACAGCGCCGGCTTCGCCGCGAACGGCTGGCTGAATTCCGCGTAGTAGTAGACGGGTACCGCATGCCCGGCCCAGCAGAATCCGCCGCCCGCGATCGTGCCCGACAACGCGCGGTCGCCGACCTGGCTGATCGTGTCGCCCGTCGAGCCTTGCGCGCGATTGTTCAGCACGGTCGGATCGATCGCGATCGTCGCCTGCTGGCCCTGCGCGAGTGCCGGATACGTGAAGCGCGCGAAGCCGGTGCGCAGCGTCGTCGTCAGCTCGGCCTTGATGCCGTTGCCGAGCGTGACACCGTAATAGCCGGCCTGCACGGTTTCGTTCGCGTGGCTGAAGCTGGCCGGCGTGCCGGCGTCGCCGGGCGCGAGCTGCGGCATCACGTTCAGGTAGCCGCCGTTCGCCCAGCAGCCGGTGCCGCTCAGGTGCAGGATGCTGAATGCGTTGATCGACGTGTCGCCGTACCAGTAGCCGCCGGAGAAACCGGAGCCGTCGCCTTTGCGGCTGTCGTACTGGGCGGTGGGCGTCATCGGGCTCCACTGCATCATCCCGAACGGGACCGTCGGCCCCGGGAACGTGCCGCCGCCCAGACCCGAGCCGACCGGGTCGGCCGGCTGGTCGGTCGCGTAGTCGGTGCCGATCAGCGGATTGACGTACTGAACGACACGAATGTCGGCGTTCTTCTTCGCTGCTGCGTTGCCGTTGTCGTTTCCATTGCCGTTGCCGCCGTTGCCGTCTTCGTTGCCTTGCGACTGCGCCGCGGCCGACAGATTCGAAGCGGCTGCCGACGGCGAATCGCCATCGCCCCCGCACGAAGCCAGGCCAACGCTGAGCGCCAGCAGCGCCGCTCCCAACCCCCAGTTCCTCGACATCGCCTGTCTCCGTTTCGTTCTTGAATCAAGCTGTTGGTTCGAACTACTGAGCTTTAAATCAGGAATCTTTTCGTGACTTGTCGCGTACGCGGTCAGTCGGTCGAAACTGCCGGACGCGTGTATTTATTTCCGTACCCGGATGCCGAAAAAGACGTGCCGGCAGGTCGAAATGCCGGCACCCGGGGACGGACAATGCGCACAAGCGTGCCCAAATAAACGTGGTTTCTCTACCCCGTATTTTTACGAATTTTTATTTTGTTTATCTAAACAATATGTAATTGATTCGGTTTTTTATACGGAATTCGACATTGCGAATGCGATTGGCAATCAGGGCTGTTTCGGCAGCTCGACGTAGTCTTCAAGCTCGCCGGCGATATAAAGCCGCTTGCCGATACGCGGGTATTCGCAGACATCGTGTTCGAGCCGCTGTCCGCCGACGAGCAGTTCCAGCGGCGCATCGCCGGTGTTCTGCACCGTGTGCGCTTCACCGCCACGCGGAAAGCCGATGAAATCACCGGGCCCGATTTCACTGACGCGTTCGCCGATCGTGACGGAGCCCGTGCCGGACAGCACATAGACGAATTCTTCCTCGTACAGGTGACGGTGATACTCGGCCGATTCGTGACCGGGCATCAGCGTGAGCAGGTGAACACCGAATTGCGTCAGGCCGGTCAGGTCGCTGAGTTGTCGTTTGAGCCGGACGGCATTGGGATTCAGCGAATGCACCGCGCGCGTCGGTTCCATCTTCGCGATATCGGCGGCCTTCAGCAGTTCCCGGGGAAAGGGAGTCGACATGGGGGTCTCGCAAGCGTGAATGCATCGGTTGAACGCTGCGCCGGCGCGGCGCGCGAGCGGCTATTGTCCGACATTTTCACGCCGGCAGACGTGGCATTCGCACCGCTGTCGCACGCGGCTCACACCCCCCCGTTCGTTGCGCGAGCGCATCGATGCGAATGGTGCGCACCGCGCTGCACGTCATCGCATGCATGAAGGTTGCGCCCGCCAACGTGACGGGCGCGGACGCCGCGTGACGCTCAGCGCACGTGCACGCCGCGCAACGCCGTCAGCAACGCGATGAGCCGATCGATGTGCGCATCTTCCGTGCGCCACGACGACACGCTGATCCGGAACGCCGGCCGCCCCTGCCACACGGTCGCGCCGAACCACACGTCGCCCGATGCCTGTGCGGCTTCGAGGATCGCCGCGGTTTCGTCGTCGGTGCCGGCGCGCACGAGCACCTGGTTCAGCACGACGCGATTCAGCACGTCGTAACCGGCCGCACGCAGGCCGTCCGCAACCCGCGCCGCCTGCGCGCAATGTCGCTCGACCATCGTCGCCACGCCGGCGCGGCCGAGCGCACGCAACGCAGCCCACACGGGAATGCCGCGCGCCCGCCGCGAGAATTCGAGGTTCAGGTTCTTCTGCGCATCCTGCGCGCCGCTCAGGTAGACGGCGTCGCTGTTCATCGCGGTGGCGAGCGCCGCCGCGTCGCGGCAGATCACCATCGCGCCGTCGTACGGCGTGTTGAGCCACTTGTGGCCGTCGGTCGTCCAGCTGTCCGCGCCGTCGATGCCGTCCGTCAGCGCGCGCTTCGACGATGCGCGTGCCCACAGGCCGAACGCGCCGTCCACGTGCACCCATGCGCCGGCCGCCTTCGCGGGCGGAATCAGCGCCGCGAACGGATCGAATTCGCCGGTGTTCACTTCGCCGGCCTGCACGCAGAGGATCGTCATGTCGTCGAGCGGCGGCAACTGGGCGGGGTCGATGCGGCCGTGCGCATCGACCGGCGCGACGACGATGCGCTTCATCCCGAAGCCGAGCACGCGCAGCGCCTTCTTCACCGTGATGTGCGCGAGCGCGGAAATCACGACCTTCACTTCGGGCGCGCCGATCAGCCCGTCCTCGTCGATATCCCAGCCCTTGCGCGCGAGCAGCGCACGCCGCGCGGCCACCAGCGCGACGAGCGTGCAGGCTGTCGCGCTCGTACCGAAGCCGACCGCGCTGCCTTCGGGCAACGCGAGCGCATCGACGACCCAGCGCGCGGCCTGACGTTCGATCGTCGCCGCGACCGGCGAATTCGCGTACGACGACGCGCACTGGTCCCACGCGAGCATCAGTCGCTCGGCCGCGGCAGCAGCCGGGAGCGCCGCGCCGATCACGAAGCCGAAGTAGTTCGGGCCGTTCGACGCGACCGTCGCGGGCGTGCCGTGCTCGTCGAGCAGGCGCAGCACGTCGTCGGCCGGGCGGCCCGCGTCGGGCAGCGGCTCGTCGAAGGCGGCGAGGCCGGCCAGCGCGGCCGCGTCGGGAAACGCGCGTCGTTCGCCGGTTGCAGCCAGATACGCGTGCGCGCGCCGGTCGGCGTCGGCGAGCAGTGCAAGTTCGTCCATGTCGGTTGCCTCGGGGGAAATGGAATCAGAGTTGCGAGAGATCTTGGCCGAGCTGCTGCAGCGCGCCGTCGATCCGCTTGTAGTACGTGAACTTGCCGACGCGGGTCGCCCGCACGAGCCCGGCATCCGCGAGGATGCGCATGTGGCGCGTGGTCGTGGCCGGCGCGATGCCGAGCTTCTCGGTGATGTACGTGCAGCACACGCCGAGCTCGTCGAAGTCGCCGTGCGGCTGCGGCGGGAAATGTTTGCGCGGCTGCTTGAGCCAGCGCATCACGGCCAGACGGCTTTCGTTGGCCAAGGCGCTGATGCGGGTAACGTCGTCCATGGGGTGCGGTTTCGTTTGACGTTTCGAATATTAGCTAAATGACGAAATGTGGGCAATCGATTTGAAGGACGATTTCGGCTGGCGATGTGGCATGCAGGGGCGTTGCGTCGACACGCGACGCAAGCGCAGCGGGATCGCTGCTTCAACGTTTCGCGACAGCCCGTGTAATCTGCATTACGCCGCAGTCAGTGCCTGCGCCATCCGCTCGATCAGCGCACGCACGCGTCTCGGCTGCGCGGCACTGCCGGGATAGACGATCTGCAAGTCGACGTCGCCCGGCGAGAAATCGCGAAGGATCTCGACGAGCGCGCCGGACGCCAGATCCTGCTCGACGTCGACCAGCGACTTCAGCGCGACGCCATGCCCCGCGATGCACCACGCTCGCACGAGCGCGCCGTCATTGGCCACGCGCCGGCCGCGTACCATCACGCGCTTCGCTTCGCCATCGATGCTGAACGGCCATTCGGCATACAGGTCCGGCCCGAAACGCATCACGATGCAGTCGTGAGAAACGAGATCGTCCGGATGCGTTGGCGTGCCGTGCGCGGCGAGATACGCAGGCGACGCACATACCACGCGCCGCGCGCGGCCGAGCGAGCGACTGCGCAGCGAACTGTCCGCGAGCGTGCCGCGGCGAATCGCGAAATCGAGCCCCTGCCCGACGAGATCGACGTAACCGTCGCCGAGATGCAGGTCGACCGTCACACCCGGGTGCTCCGCCAGGAACGCATCGACGACCGGCACGACGCGCTCGCGCCCGAGATCGGCCGGTGCGCTCAGCCGCACGGGCCCCGACAGCGTCTGCACGCCCAGCCGCACGCGGCTTTCGAGTTCGTCGGCTTCGGCCAGCAGGCGCCGCGCGCCGTCGACGAGCGTGCGGCCCTCGTCGGTCAGGCTGATCGCGCGCGTCGTGCGCGTGAGCAGCGCCGCGCCGTAGTGGCGCTCGAGCGCCGTCAGTCGCTCGGACACCGTGGCCGGCGACAGCCCGACCTCGCGGCCCGCCGCGGCCAGCCCGCCCTTCTCCACGATGCGCAGGAACAGCGCGAGATTGTCGAGCAGCATTGTTCGCTCCTTCCGAAGGATATTTTCGAAGCCTGCCCGATTATCCGAAATGTCCGCAAGCGATACAGTGCGGCAACGCTCGATGTCACGGCCGTCCACCCCAGCGCTTCGATCATCCACAGGAAACCCCGCCATGGAATACCGCACCCTCGGCCGCTCCGGCCTCACGGTTCCCGTCCTGAGCTTCGGCGCCGGCACATTCGGCGGCACCGGCCCGCTGTTCAGCGCATGGGGCAACACGGGCGTCGACGAAGCGCGCCGCCTGATCGACATCTGCCTCGAAGCCGGGGTGAACCTGTTCGACACGGCCGACGTGTATTCGGACGGCGAATCCGAGCGCGTGCTCGGCGCCGCGATCAAGGGGCGTCGCGACCAGGTGCTGATCTCGACGAAGACGGGCCTGCCGACCGGCGACGGCCCGAACGACGCGGGCACGTCGCGCGCGCGACTGGTGCGCGCCGTCGACGATGCGCTGCGCCGCCTCGACACCGACTACATCGACCTGCTGCAACTGCACGCGTTCGACGCGGGCACGCCGGTCGAGGAAGTGATGTCGACGCTCGACGATCTCGTGCGCGCGGGCAAGCTGCGCTACATCGGCGTGTCGAACTTCGCGGGGTGGCAGATCATGAAGTCGCTGGCGGTGGCGGATCGGCACGGCTGGTCGCGTTACGTCGCGAACCAGGTGTATTACTCGCTCGTCGGCCGCGACTACGAGTGGGACCTGATGCCGCTCGGCGCCGACCAGGGCCTCGGCGCACTCGTGTGGAGCCCGCTCGGCTGGGGCCGGCTCACCGGCAAGATCCGGCGCAACGCACCGCTGCCCGAAGGCAGCCGCCTGCATGAAACGGCGAGCTACGGGGCGCCGGTCGACGAAGAACGCCTGTACGACGTGGTCGATGTGCTCGACGCGATCGCGGAGGAAACCGGCAAGACGGTGCCGCAGATCGCGCTGAACTGGCTGCTGCAACGGCCGACCGTGTCGTCGGTGATCATCGGCGCGCGCAACGAGGAACAGTTGCGCCAGAACCTCGGCGCGGCAGGCTGGGCGCTGACCGATGCGCAGGTCGCGAAGCTCGATGCGGCGAGTGCTGTCGAAGCGCCTTATCCGTACTTCCCGTATCGCCGGCAGGCGGCGTTCGCGCGGCTCAATCCGCCGATGCGCGGGTAAGGGACGGTAGCGGCGACGCGGTTGCGTGCCTGTGTCAGGCCGGCACGCCTGCGTGGCCGAGCCGCACGACCTTGTCGGCCGCGCCGATGACCGAGCGCCGGTGGGTGATCGCGATCACCGTGACATCGCGGGCGAGCAGTCGCACGTGTTCCATGATGTCGCGCTCCGTCGCTTCATCCAGCGCGGAACTCGCCTCGTCGAGAAACAGTACGGTCGGGTTGCCGTACAGCGCCCGCGCGATCGCGATGCGCTGGCGCTCGCCGCCGGACAGCTTCAGCCCGCGCTCGCCCACCGTCGTGTGGAAGCCGTCCGGCAGGCCGTCGATGAACGTCAGGATCGTGGCCCTCGCAGCGGCTTCCCGCAAACGCCGAGCATCGTGCGGCCGGCCGAGCAGGATGTTGTCCTCCAGGCTTTCGTTCAGCAGCACTACGTCCTGCGGCACGACGGCGACCGCACCGTACCAGTCGGCGCGATCGATGTCCGCGAGATCGACGCCGTCGACGAGAATGCGTCCGCCGGTCGGTTCGATCGACTTCAGCGCCAGCTTGAAGATCGTCGATTTCCCCGCCCCCGTTTCGCCGACGATGAACGTGACGGCCCCGCGCTCGGCGACGAAATCGACATCGGTCACGCCGCGCCCGTTGCCGTACGCGTAACCGACATGGTCGAACACCACGCGCCCTTCGCGCGGCACGAACGCCGATGCGTGCGACACCTGCCGCTCCTCGGGTGCCGTCCAGAGCGCCGCGAACGGCACGAGGGCCGCGCGGGAGCGCGCACTCTCGTCGATCGAGCGCGCGAGCATTTCGAACGGCAGGTTCAGTTGCAACAGCAACGTGTTGAACAGCACGATGTCGCCGATCGACAGCGCACCTGCCTCATGGCGCGGCAGCAGCAACCAGAACGTCACCGAGAACTGGACCGCGAGGCCGAGACCCAGCAGCGCGAGATAGCCGACGTGCTGCAGCACGTATGCGCGCCAGCTGTCGCGCTCGACGCGCGCTTTCTCGGAGAAACGTTCGCTCATCCACCGATGGCTGCCGAAATGCCGAAGCGTCTCCATCGCATTGATCGCGCCGCCGACGAAACGCGCATTCTCCTGCCCGGCCTCGATGGCGCGGTCGAGAAACGCGCGCGAGCGCCGCGCGGCAACGATCGCGATCGTCACTGCGACCGCGCCGTAGGCGGCCGTGATGGCCACGACCTCGAAATTGATCAGCGCGCCGAGCGTGGCGAGCGTCAGCACGATCTGAAGCGTGCCGGGAATCAGGTCCATCAGCGCGAGTTGCACGAGCACCGACAGTGCGCGGCTGCCGCGTTCGTTCGCATTCTGGATTTCAGCCGGATTGTGTTCGACGAAGAAGGCCGTGGTCTTCTTCAGGATGCGCTCGAAGAAGCGCGTGCCGGTGATGAATCCGAGATTCTCGGAACTCATGAAGGACAGGTACTGCACCACGCGTTGCAGCGCGCTGGACAGGCCCAGCAACACCGCATAGAGCACAAAGCCCGGGATCAGCGCATGGAGCACGCCGCGATGCGACAGCGCGTCGATCAGGCGCGAGAACAGATAGGGCGCGGCGACGGCGCTCGCACTCGACAGCACGACAACCGACGCGACCGTCAGCAGCATCCAGCGATCGGCCTTCCAGTAGGCTCGCAGCACCTCGGCAATCGGATTCGGCGCGTGGTGTTCGTTCATGACGCGAAAAACCGGGGGCGACCCGGATGGCGACAGACGGCCGAAAAGTCTAACAGACCGAAAGAAAAGACACGGCGGCGTTCGGGCGGCATGGCGGCAGCAACACGAGGCCTTCGAAGACCGGTTAGCCGTGGACGCTACCAAACGGCGGATGTCCCTCACATTGACATATCGGTAAATCTCGATATACTCCGCGCCATGGAATTGCTCGACATTTTCAAGGCCCTCTCGAACCGGACACGTCTCGAGATCCTCCAAGGCTTGAAGGATCCCGTGAAAAACTTCCCTCCACAGGACGAAGGGGACGTGCTCACGGTGGGCGTCTGCGTCAGCAGCATTCAGGAGGGTGTCGGGCTGTCGCAGTCGACGGTGTCCGATTATCTTGCCACGCTGCAACGCGCCGGCCTGGTCGAGGTCAGGCGCATCGGTCAGTGGACCTACTACAAGCGCAACGAAGCAGCCATCAGTGCGCTTGCCAAGGCCATTGGCAAAGAGCTGTAATTTTTTGCCGCATTATATCGATAATTCCCGATATCTCTTTTTATCGAAACAAGGAGTTCCAGTGAAAGCGCTCATGCTCAAATCATTTGGCGGCCCGGAATCGTTCGAACTGAGTGACGTACCCAAGCCCGTGCCGCTCGCGGGACAAGTCCTGGTTCGCGTCCATGCGACGTCCATCAACCCGCTGGATTACCAGGTCCGGCGCGGCGACTATCCCGACCTGGTGCCGCTGCCGGCCATTACCGGGCATGACGTCTCCGGCGTGGTCGAAGCAGTCGGGCCGGGTGTGACGGCCTTCTCTCCGGGAGACGAAGTCTGGTACACCCCGCAAATCTTCGACGGGCCGGGCAGTTATGCCGAGTACCACGTCGCCGCCGAACACATCGTCGGGAAGAAGCCGCCGTCACTGAGCCATCTCGAAGCGGCAAGCCTGACCCTGGTCGGCGGGACGGCATGGGAAGCACTGGTCGTGCGTGCGGCGCTGCGCGTGGGGGAAAGCATTCTGGTACACGGTGGCGCGGGAGGCGTCGGCCATGTGGCGATCCAGCTCGCCAAAGCCATCGGCGCGAGGGTGTTCACGACCGTGCGCGCAGCCAACGTCGAATTCGCCCGAAGTCTGGGGGCCGACGAGGTCATCGACTACGAAAAGGACGATTACGTCGACGCCGTCATGCGGACCACGGGTGGCCGCGGAGTCGACGTCGTGTTCGACACCATCGGCGGCAACACCTTGTCGCGCAGCCCCGACGCGCTCGCACAGCTTGGCCGCGTCGTCACGATCGTGGACATCGCACAGCCGCAAAACGTCATTCAGGCCTGGGGCAAGAACGCGAGCTATCACTTCGTTTTCACGAGGCAAAACCGTGGCAAGCTGGATGAGCTGAGCGCATTGGTTGCGCGCGGACAGCTGCGGCCACACGTCGGCGCCGTCTATTCCCTTGCCGATATCCCGCTCGCCCATGCCCGGCTGGAAAGTCCCCGCCACGGTGTTCGCGGAAAGATCGCGATCGCGGTCGAGCCATTGGCTCATCCCGGCCGTGTCGACGGGTCTTCATGATCCTGTTGCGCGGATGCTCGACCGTTGGCCGTGGCACCATGAAATACTGTCGCCATGGGCCTACCCATGGTGCCGCGAGCTTCCTATCGTAGAGACCTGCGACGCGCCGGCCGGATCGGCGGCGCGCGCCCTTCTCATCGAAAGGTTCGCCAACAACATGAATGCCGACGACACAGGACTGACCGTACGCGCGGTCACTGAAAACGACTACGACCAGTGGCTGCCGCTATGGGACGGCTATAACCGCTTCTACGGCCGCTTCGACAATACGGCCCTGCCGCTGCGCATCACGCAGCTTACGTGGTCGCGCTTCTTCGACGGCTACGAGCCTGTCCATGCTTTCGTCGCGGAACGTGGCGGCAAGCTCGTCGGGCTCGTGCATTTCCTGTATCACCGCAGCACGACGCACGCCGGGCCGGTCTGCTACCTGCAGGATCTGTTCACGCTCGACAGCGAGCGCGGCAAGGGCGTCGGCCGCGCGCTGATCGAAGCCGTGTACGACGCCGCGCGTGCGCATCGCGCCGAACGCGTGTCCTGGCAGACACACGAATCGAACCACACGGCGATGCGCCTCTACGACACCGTCGCGGACAAGCCGGGAGCCGTGCTCTACCGGAAGGAGTTGTTGCGCTGAAATGGATGCAAATGGGTGTCGGAATGCTGGCCGTCTCACGTCGACAGGCCACAGTAGCCCGAGGGATACAAGATCCGTCATTCCATCGGTTTCTGTATCCCCACGGCTACCCATTCAACGCGTCAATTTGTGTTCCCTTTCGTACAGGCGAACCCATCGTCGTCGCCCGACATTGACCGCCCGCGCTCACCCCACCGGCCGCGCCTTGATCCACAGAAACAGCGGCACGCGCGCCCACTGCTTCAGTTGATCCGTATCGGCCTGATCGGGCGGCGGCTCGCGCAGCGACACGATCGCGAACCCGGCCGCCTCCAGTGCTTCCATATACGCCTGCAGCGGCAGCGACCAGCCGGCGAAATGCATCGACAGCCCGTCACGCGTTTCCACGCCGTCGAAGTGCTCGCGCCCGAAATAGCTGCCCTTCAGCACGAACGGCGCATCGGGTTGCGGCCCCGCGAAGCCGCCGCGATCGCGAAACGGATGCACGAGCGAGATGAACAGCAGCCCGCCCGGCTTCAGCACGCGGCGCGCCTCGTTCAACGCGCGCTGCATGTCGTCGAGATCCATCAGCACGTTGTACGCCATCACGAGATCGAAGCTGGCCGCGTCGAACGGCAGCGACGCCGCGTCGGCCAGCTCGTAGCGATGCGCGGAATCCGCGTGCCGGGCGGCGTCGAGCATCGCGGGCACCACGTCGGTCGCGGTCACGTCGTAGCCGAGCGCCTTCAGCTCGCGGCTCACGCGGCCTTCGCCGCAGCCGATCTCCAGCGCGCGGCCGGTGTCGCGGCCGATATAGGCCGCGAGCCCCGCGCGGTATTTCCAGAACGCATCGTGCCCGGGCTTGCCGGCCCAGCCGATCCATTGGGCGGCGACCTGTGTCCAGTGTTCGGTGATGGCTTTCGTGTCGGTCATGCGCGCTCCCGCCCGGTGGGCGTCGTTGGCTCAGGATGCGCATGGTAAGCCGATGCGGCGGAACGCGCGACCAGGCGGCACCGCGCGGCCGGTTTCCGTTTCCGGCGGCGACGTTCTACAGTGACATAAAACAATCCGCGCCGCCGCGCGTCGCCCCCGCCCGGCGATGCGCACCCGATTCCGAGGACACCCCATGCCGAGCATCCTGGCCGCGCCAGCCAATCTCCCCCCGAGCCCCGTCGCGGCGGAAACGCGCATGGTGCACGACGTCGCGACGCTGAAGCCGTCCGACTACCGCTCGGCGGACGGCGTGTCGTGGGTCATCTCCACCATCACGCCGGCCGCGGACAGCGGATCGAACGTGACCGGCACGACGTACTTCGACACCGTGAAAGGCCGGACCGTCCCGCTGCCCGACGCGCGCCGCCGCTATGCGAATCGCGGCACGTGGCAGGTCGTCGCGAGCTCGAGCCCTGCCGTGCCCGCTACCGGCCGCTACGACTGGCTGACGCTCGCCTGGCTGCCGATCAACCGGCGGCCGCTGCCGCAAACGCCCGAACACCTGTATTCGCCGTTCATTCGCGGCGGCACGATAGTGTATCGATGGAATCCGGCGGCGGAAGGCGGCGAGCAGTTCGGCAACGTGCGGATGATCTTCCCGGAATGGACGCGACAGGTGGCCGATGCGTTGCGGTCTGCGCCGGCAGAGTCGCCGGACGGCGCCAGCACGTCCGCCGCACCGTCGGCGCTCGATCGCCTGACCGCGGACACGAACCCGATGACCGCCGTGCTCGACTTCGGCGACGCACTGCGCGACGAGCCGGTCGAGCGAATCGTCGCGCGGCTGCCGGCGCTGCTGCGCGTGAAGGACCTGCACGAACTGTCGGCGATCGTGTTCCTGTGCCTGTCCGGATCACGCGCAGAAGACCGGCCGCGCCTCGCCGAAGCGATCAACGGATCGATCGCGTCGACCGACGACAGCGCACGCCTGCTCGCGATTGCATATGGCGCGTTCGCGGCCGGCCGGGCACGGCCCTATCCGTTCAACGACGCGGGGCAGGCCGCGCGTATCAACGACGTGTTCGGCGCGTTGAAGCGGCGGACCGCGGCACTCGACGTGCCGGTCGCGGAAGGCTCGCCGTGGTACGAGTTCTTCACGGCATATCGGCTCGGCGGGGCGGCGCCGGGGAACAACCCGTGACGACGGGCACATAGCCGGTGCGGCCACGGCGGAAGCCGGCCTCCCGCTTGCGCGTGGAACCCGTCGCTACGGTGAACCGCGCGCCGTCATCGCCCGTCACGTGAGTGGCGCATGTCTGCATCAGCGCCGAAGGCCGCGACGAATCCGGATCAAATGGAACGTTCGATCTATTCGACCATTTGAACCGGATCGCCCTGTGCTAGATTCGCGCCCGGCCATAGAGCCATCTCAAATAACCCGAACCAAAAAGACCAAATCATGAAATCTGTATTCCGTCATGCCGCTCTGGCATTGGTGACGATCGGCTTCCTGTCGGGCTGCGCCAGCAGCGTGACACGCGACGCCAGCGATCCGGCGGGGGCCGCCGTGACTGCTTCGACGATGAAATTCGGCACGAAACCCGTGGTCGTGAAGGTCACGCTCGACAATACCGCGCAGGAAGCGTTGAAAGACAACCTGAAGTTCGACGCGAAGAAACTGCAGGAAAAAATCGAAAGCGCGCTGGATGCACGCAAGCTGCTGGCAAAAGCGGATTCGACCGATGCAATGCACCTGAACGTCGAAGTCAACGGCATTCGCGTGCGCTCGAGCTTCTCGGCCGTCATGTTCGGCTTCATGGCGGGCAACGATCACGTCGACGGCACCGTGACGCTGCTCGACGCCGACAATCATCAGATCGACCGCTTCAAGGTATCGGCTTCGTACGCGCTCGGCGGCATCGCCGGCGGCATGGACGATACGCGCATGAGCTGGCTGTACGAGAAGTTCACCGAGCAGACGCTGACGACGCTCGAATCGGCAACCGGCGCGCAACAGGCGAACGCCACGCAGACGAAGACGCAGTAATGCCCGCCGCCCGGCCGGCCGCGGATGCGCGGCCCGCCGGGCGGCTGCGGTCGTGCTCATCCGCCGGCGACGATGCGGATGTCGCACGCAACGATCGTCGTCGACCGGGGGCCTTTCAGCCTGCCCCGCCTCTCACCGCGCTCCCGCGCGCGGCATGACTCCATCGCCGAATTCCTCGATACGGTCGCAAGCCCCGCTTGCGCAAATGCTCAGCCATCGGTCGGCCGATCAGCAACGACGGTTCATGTGTGTTGCCTCCATCGGAACCCTGTGCCTGCCACCAACCTCGCACCACGCCGTGCGCGAGTGCATGCCCGGTGCCCGAATCCGGCGACGATCCCGTTCCGTCGAATCAGCCGGCATGAATCGGATCGCGGCCGTGCCCATCTGCCGCCACAACGCATACACGATCGCATGTGAAACGATGGAAATGCAGCCGCTCGGGGGAGTCGACCATCAGGCGGAGATCCCTTTCGAGACACCGGCGGACACCACGCCGGACCGGCGACCGCATTGTCGATGAGCGATTCTCAACCGGTCATCAGACCAGCCCGAATGACTGCGCGCTTACCGGAAAATGACGGCATCCTGACTATGCACGCGCCGCGCCGGGAACCCGCGCGCATCGGGCCATGTCGAATCGCATCACGACCGTTGACTGCATCGCGTTCATCGGCCGATCATCGTCCTCCTGCCCCCGCTCGATCAAGTCGCCCCTTTCCTGCTCATGTTAAGCATCGGTCCCTTCTCGATCCGCGTCGTCGCGGTGGCCGTCGCCGCGCTGCTCGCGTGGCTCGTCGCCCGTTTCATCCAGCGCCGCCCGCCGGACGGCCAGCACAAGACCGCATCGAGCCTGATCCTCGATACCTTGCTGCTCGGGCTGATCGCCGCGCGCATCGGCTACGTCGCGCAGTGGTGGCACGAGTACGCCGCCGCACCGCGCGCGATCGTCGCGCTCGGCGACGGCGGCTTCGACTGGCGCATCGGCCTCGCGGCCGGAATCGTGTTCGCGGGCTGGCGCGTGCGCCGCCTGCCCGCGCTGCGTCGCCCGGTGATGGCCGGCATGCTCGCAGGCCTCGCCGCGTGGGGCATCGCGCAGGGCACGCTCGCAACGTTGCAGCACGGCGCGCCGCCGCTTGCCGCGTTGCGGCTCGAAGCACTCGACGCCACGCCGGTGCCGGTGCAACGCTTCGCGGGCAAGCCGGTCGTCGTGAACCTGTGGGCCACGTGGTGCCCGCCGTGCCAGCGCGAAATGCCGATCCTCGCGCAAGCGCAGCAGGATCATCCGGGGATGACGGTGCTGATGGTCAACCAGGGCGAAGACGCGCAAGCGGTGCGCGCGTTCCTCGAACAGAAAGGGCTGCGGTTCGATCACGTGCTGCTCGATCGCACACTACACGCAATGCAGGCCTATGGTTCGCGCGGGCTGCCGACGACGCTCTTCTTCGATGCGAAAGGCAATCTCGTCGAATCGCACATGGGCGAGATCACCGCCGCGCGGCTGAAGGACGCCGTGGCGGACCGCTTCGGCCAGTAACGCGCGTCGGCCGAACGGCCGCGGCATCGCTGCGTCACATCCGCGCCTCGACCGCGGCGAGCCGGGCCGGCAGATGGACGCGCTGCACGCATGATGCGCGGCCGCCGTTGCGGAAAGCACCGCGGCGTTCCCGCGCAAGTTCGGGCGGCACCTGCACGACGCCCATGACATCGTCGTGGGACGTGTGGCGGGCGAATCGGAGTATTCGACCGACACGCTTTCTGACATATCGTCGATAAAGTGACGACACGGCCCGCCGGCGCAATCGCCGGGGAAGCGTTTCGCAGCAAGCCTGCAAGACATCGGGGCATCCATCCGTGCAGACGAAGACGCTCCGGACCGACACCTGATGCCGGCCGATCTCGGCTAGAGTGATTGCACGTTTTCGCGTGGAATGTCATTTCATTTCGTCATGCCAACCATGTGACGGGATGTCGATCGAAATCCACTGCGTAAACGAGCGCGGCCCGCGCGTGCACTACCACGCGCGGGCCGCTGACCACAACCCACTCTGTACAGGAGTCAGTCATGGCTGACGGGAATCATAACGCACCGGTTCGCTTTCACGATTGTTCCGTGCCCGCTCGCACGTCTTTTCAGACTCGCCGCATCGTTCCACATCTCAGGCTCGCCGACACGGCACCGCCGGCCCTCCATCTGTGGATGAAACTGTCCGGCCGCTGGATCGACGCAGCGGGTTTCGAACCCGGGCAGCGCTTGCGGATCGAGGTGATGCACAAGCGGCTGGTGGTCACGCCGATCGAAGACGGGCCCGGCGACGATTTCGGCCAGGATGCCGATCGCGCAACACGACGGCCGCGGCCGACGTTCTCGGTGATCACGGGAGGCGCACAATGAATCGCAACGACTCGCGACAACGTGCCGACACGTTGCCAGCCGACTTCGGCCTCGATGACGCGGGAGCACTGTCGGCCAAATCCGCGCTCGTTCTGAAGATCAACGCACTGACCGTCTCGCGCGGCCTGAGCGAAGACGAGGCGGCGGCGCTCGCGGAGATGGCCCGGCCGGTCGTCACGCCCGAGCAACGCGAAATGCTCCGGAACGTCTCGCTGGAACTGCTGATGCAGACGCTGGTGTCGCTGGGTCAGCAGGTGGAAATCGTGGTGCGGCCTGCGGGGCCATCGAATTCGGCAGGCATCACGGTTTCGGTCTGACAGTCGGCAACATGAACGAAGGGGGGCGTAGCGGCCGGGCCCGGCCGCCGCCGGATGCCCGTCACGGGCGAGCGGGAGGAAGCACAGTGCCGGCTCGCAGCAACCATCCTCGGCACATCGGCCCGGCCGCGCCCCCGTCGCCCCGCGTTCCGGCGATGCGCCGGACCTGACGGTCAGGGCCGCGACAACACCATCACACGACCCGACACACGCTGCAGCTTCAGCCAGCCCGTGTCGGCCGTAAATTGAAGCTGCTGCAGCGGAAAATCGAACTCCGCGCGCTGCGCGGCGCTGATCACCGCATCGGCGATCCAGCGGATCAGTTCCTTGCCTTCGTCAGTCGTCTGGTGGCCGTTCTGGACACCATAAAAATAGCGGTTCCCGGCGTTGACCTCGTTCTGAACCTGCATCCAGTGCCCCGGCAGGCCCCGCTGCGTCCTGAACAGATCGGCCACCCGCTGCGTCGTCAGTCCGCGCGCCCACAATGCGCCGTTCACGGCGGGGCGCGCCAGGTTGTGGCGATCGGCTTCCTGGGCTTGCTCCTTGATGTCGCCTTTCAGGGAATCGGGTTTCGTCATGACGCTTTCCTCGCGATGGGCCCGACAAAGGGCCGGTTGAATGGACAAGGACCACGGAGAGGGAGGCTGACGCGCGAACCTGCGCGACCCTGGCGTCCGTGGCCACCACGAACGACAGGCCGGCGACATGCGCCGGCCTGGCTCACGATATCGGCCGCAGGCCGGTCGTCCCGCCTGCGCCGGGTGAACGATACGCCCATTGCAGGAATTCTTCGCCTGTCAGGTATGTCAGGCTTCAATATCGGGCGTCCGTCCCCATCATGCTTACCTTTTCCCCTTCAACAGGAACGCCGCCGCCGTACATCCCGCCATCGCAACACCCGCGATCAGAAACGTATCGCTGTACGCCATCAACAGCGCCTCACGCATCACGCGCTGGTTCACGAGCGCGAGCGCCAGCTCGTGCACGCCGCCGGTCGCCGAACCCGGCAACGCATCGGCACGCGGCACATGCACGCGCGACAGCAACCGCACCAGCATCGCCATCCGCTCCTGAAACGCTTCCGAGAACGGCGTCACGGCCTCGCCGATCCGCATCGCATGCAGCTTCTGCCGCTCGACGACGATCTGGCTCGCCACCGCGATGCCGATCGCACCGCCGACGTTGCGCACCATGTTGAACACGCCGGACGCCGAACCGAGCTGCGCCTTCTCGATTCCGTCGACGGCCATCACCGACAGCGCGATCACGACGAGCGACTGCCCGATCCCGCGCACGACGAGCGACGGCACGATCACGTTCGACGCGGCGTCGGCGGTCAGGTGGATGTTCATCAGGCAACCGGCCGCGACGAGCGCGAAGCCGAGCACGATCGTCGCACGCGGGCTCGTGCGGCGCATCAGCGGCGGCGTCAGGAACGACATCACGAACTGCACGAGCCCGTACGGGATCATCGCGAGGCCGATGTCGCGCGCGCTGTAGCCGTGCAGCTCGGCGAAATAGTTCGGCACGAGAAACACGACGCCGAACACCACCGCGCCGAACAGGAACTGCATCAGGCTCGCGATCCCGAAGTTGTAGCGGCCGAGCAGCCGCAGGTTGATGAACGGCGCCTCGCGCCGCAGCTCGATCGCGACGAACGCGACGAGCCCCGCCACCGCGACGATCGACAGCTCGACGATCAGGTCGGACGCGAACCAGTCCTTGCGCCCGCCCTCTTCCAGCACGATCTGCAGCGCGCTCAAGCCGATCGCCATCGTCGCGATCCCGAACCAGTCGGCCTGCCGCAGCTTCGACAACTGCACGGGCACCGGGCGGATCGCCCACGCGATCGCCGCGATCAGCGCGATCGCGGGCGGAATCTGCAGATAGAAGATCCAGCGCCACGAATACATGTCGGTGAGCCAGCCGCCGAGCGACGGCCCGGCCGCCTGCGCGACGTTGTTCGCGACCGCGAACAGCGCCATCCCGAGCGGATGCTTCGACGGTGGCAGCTCGGTGACGATCAGCTGGAACGACAGCGGAATCAGCACGCCGCCGAACGCGCCCTGCAGCGCGCGCGCGACGATCATCGTCGAAATGGTCGGCGCGACCGAGCACGCGATCGAGAACGCGAGGAAACCCGTTGCGCCGACGAGCAGCACGCGGCGCGCGGAGAACACCTGCACGAGCCAGCCGGTGAGCGGAATCACGACGATCTCGGCAACGAGGTACGCGGTCGAGATCCACGAGCCTTCCTCGAAGCTCGCGCCCAGCGACCCGCGGATGTCGGGCAGCGACGCGTTCGTCACGTGCACGTTCATCCCCGCCATGAAGCAGCCGAACACGCCGCCGAGCACCGCGACCCACGCGCGCAGCGAGACGGTTTCATCTTGCGCGGCCTGCGCGGCCCGCGATGCCGCGGCCGTCACGATCCGGCTCCCGGTGCGCCGCGCGTATCGACGCGCGCGATCACCGACATGCCGGGCCTCAGCACGAGGCCCGGCGGCGGCGCATCGAGGCGGATCTTCACGGGTACGCGCTGCACGATCTTCGTGAAGTTGCCGGTCGCGTTGTCGGGCGGCAGCAGCGCGAATTCGGCACCCGAGCCCGGGGCGAGCCCCAGCACGCGGCCGTGCAGCGTGCGGCCCGAGTAGGTATCGACGTCGATCTCGACCGGCTGCCCGTCGCGCATCGCGCCGAGCTGCGTCTCCTTGAAGTTCGCGACGACGTACACGTCGCGCAGCGGCACGACCGCGAGCAACGGCATCCCGACCTCGACGTACTGGCCCGCGCGCACCGCCCGCTGGCCGATCGTGCCGTCGCGGGTCGCGCGGATCACCGTGTGCTCGAGATCGAGTTGCGCCAGCGCGAGCTTCGCGCGGGACGCCGCAAGGCGCGCACGCGCCTGCTCGATCGCGGCCGTGCTTTGCGCACGGCGCCGGCGCAACACCGTCTGCTGGTCGTCCTGCGCGCGCACGGCCGCGCCGGCGCGCGCCAGTTCCGCGCGCGCCTTCAGCGCGTCGGCGTGCGCCTGTTCCCAGCGCTGCCCGCTGGCGGCCGATTCGGCGAGCAACTGCTTGTAGCGCGCCGCATCCGCGTCGCGTCGGGTCGCCTCGGCACGCGCGGCGGCCGCGTCGGCCTGCGCCTGCTCGATCACGCTGCGCTGCTGGCCGACCTGCGCGTCGAGCGTCGCGGCCGCGGCTTCCTCGGCCTGCAACGTCGCATCGGCGGCGGCAACGGCCGCCTGCGCGTCGTCGAGCTTCGCGCGATAGTCGCGATCGTCGAGCGTGACGAGCACGTCGCCGCGCTTCACGGGCTGGTTGTCGTCGACGGCCACGCTCGCGACATAACCGGCCACCCGCGGGCTGACGGTCACGATGTCGGCGCGCACGTATGCATCGTCGGTGTGTTCGATGAAGCGGCCGACCGTCCACCAGCGCCAGCCGAACCCGGCCAGCACGATGACGGTGATGAAGGCGCCGGCGGCGATCCAGTGGCGCCGCGCAAAACGGGCGGATTTCTCGGGTACGGCTGTGGTGCTCATGATCGGAATCGGAAGGGTTGAGTGCGTGCGGATTCACGAACGGCCGGTCAGGGCCCGTTCACGTCAACAACGGGCTTGCGCTGGCCCTGACGCTGCCAGCCGCCCCCCAGTGCCTTGAAGACGGCAACCTGATCGAGCGCGACCTGCTGCGTCGACGCGGCCAGTGCCGCATCGACCGCGACGAGGCTGCGCTGCGCGTCGAGCACGCCGAGAAAATCCAGCGCGCCCGCGTCGTAGTTCAGTTCCGCGAGCCGGAAAGCGCGCGCGTGTTCGGCGCGCGCGGTTTCGAGCGCGGCCTTGCGGCGCCACTCGGCGCCATATCGCGCGAGCGCCTGTTCGGTTTCCTTCAGCGCGCGCAGCACCTGCGCGTCGAACGACGCGCGTGCGGCGGCATCGTCCGCGCGTGCCTGCGCGAGCTGCGCGCGGCTCGCCGCGAGATTCGGAAAGCGCCAGGTAATCAGCGGCCCGACGCCCCACGCGATCGCGTACTTGTCGCCGAGCGACGACGGATCGCCGGTCGTCGACAGCCAGTTCACCGACCCACCGAGCACGATCGACGGATACAGCTCGGCCGTGGCGGCACCGATCCGCGCGTTCGACGCGGCGAGCCGGCGCTCGCTTTCGCGCAGGTCGGGCCGGCGCCGGAGCAGCGCGGCACCATCGCCGACCGGAAACGGCCGCGCCAGCGCCGGCGTCGCATGGCAGCGCGCGGCCGCATCGGGAATCGCGCCGGGCGCGTGCCCGGTCAGCACCGCCAGCTCATACAACGCGGCGCGGCGCGCGCCAGTCAGCGCCGGCAGTTCGGCGCGCGTATCGTCGGCGAACGCGCGCGAACGCGCGACTTCCAGATCGGACACGAGACCGTGCGTGCGCTGCCGTGCGGTCAGCGCGGCGAGGCGGTCGGCGATCGCGACCGAACGCTCGGCCACGTCGATCCGCTCGCCGTACGCGCACGCCTGCGCGTAGGCGGCCGTCGTCTCGGCGGCCACCGCGACGCGCATCGCATCCGATGCCGCCTGCACGGCCTCCGAATCGGCGCGCGCGGCATCGACGAGATGGCCGACACGCCCCCACAGATCGACTTCCCACGACAACGCGAACGACGGTGCGAATCCCCGGCGCGTACGCGCATCGGTGCCGTTCGCGCTCGCGACGATCTGGTCGGGCGCGTGCTTGCCGTAGTCGACACCGAAGCCGGCCGTCGTATCGGGCAATCGCGCGGCACCCGCTTCGTCGAGCACGGCGCGCGCACGCGCGACGCGTGCCGCGGCCACCGCGAGATCGCGGTTTTGCGCGAGCGCTTCGCGCACGAGTGCGTCCAGCGCCGGATCGTCGAACAGCTGCCACCAGCGATCGGGCAACGCACCGCTCGACGCGACGGGTGCATCGACGGCGGCATCGAACGGCGCGCGATGTGCCGCATCGATCGACGGCGGACGATACGGCTCGCCGACGGAACATGCGCCAAGCATTGCCGCGCTCAGCAGCGTGGCGGCAATGCGCGGCGCGCAAGACGAGGCGGCAAAGGGTAAATCGAAGGAAAGCGAAGCAAGGAAGGAGGCGCGCATCGTGCGGTGGCAGTCGAACAAACGATGGGCCTATGGTAATTTCGGCACATTCAGTCGATCTCGCGCGCAAAGCGCATTCGTCGTCGAGAAAAGGACAAGTGGACCCATTTTTCAGCGCGCTCGAGCGCAAGGACAAGCACAAGCAGATCGCGGTCGCCGTGTCCGACGCGGCGTCCGGTGTCCTGTATCCGACGCATTCGCACCGGCACGGCCAGCTGATTCACGCGATCTCCGGCGTGATGCTCGTGTATGCGGATGCCGGCAGCTGGGTCGTGCCGACCGGGCGCGCGGTGTGGGTGCCGGCGGGCACGCAGCACGAGATCCGGATGGCCGGCGACGTGCAGATGCGCTCGGTGTTCGTCGCGCGCGAAGTGCGGCCGAGCCTGCCGGCCGAGTGCCGCGTGATCGAGGTCGGCACGTTGCTGCGCGAACTGATCGTGACCGCGTGCGAACTGCCGGCCGACTACGACCTTTCGCATCGCGCGGGACGCGTGCTCGCGCTGATCCTCGACGAAATCGAAATCGCGCCGCTGCTGTCGCTGCATGTGCCGATGCCACGCCATCCGGCACTCGCCGCGCTGTGCACGCAGCTGATCAGCGACCCGTCGGTGACCGTCACGCTGCAGTCGTGGGCGCGCGATGCGCACATGAACGAGCGCACGCTCGCACGCACGTTCAAGCGCGAGACGGGCATGACGCACGGCGCATGGTGCCGCCATGCGCGATTGCTGCTGAGCCTGCCGCGCCTCGCGGCAGGCACGCCGATCCTCGAACTCGCGCTCGAGCACGGCTACGACAGCCCGAGCGCGTTCGCGGCGATGTTCCGCAAGGCGCTCGGCGTGCCGCCGAGCGAATACTTCCGGCGCCGATAAGCGGCGCTGTCCGTTTCGCGACGATCGCGCGCTGCCGCGCGGCGGCGGCGACGCGACCGCGCCGGGCACCGCCGGCGCAGCCGCCACGACGCCGCTTACGCGACAGCCTTCACCGCCTGCTGCGCGCCAAAAAACGTCGCCTGCGCCGCTTCGTCCGCGCGCGCATACGCGCGGTTGACCCCGCTGATCACCGCGCGGATCGACGCGGTCGTCAGGTTCGCGTCGATGCCGACGCCGAACGCGCTGCCGCGCACGCCCGTGCCGGCCAGTTCCGCGATCGCGATCGCCTTCGCATCGGCGCCTTGCGACAGCGCGCGTTCCTCATAGTGCTGGATGCGCAGCGGCGTACGCAGCGCGTGCATCAGCGCGTCGAGCGGGCCGTTGCCTTCACCGCGCAGCACGCGGCGCTCGCCGTGCACGTCGGCGGTCAGCACGATCGTCTCGCGGCCGTCGCGTTCACTCAGCTCGTGGCCGACATAACGCAGCGGCGCATCGCCTTCCACGTATTCCTGTTGGAACAGCGACCAGATCTGCGCGCTCGTCACCTCGAGCCCGCTGTCGTCGGTCAGGCGCTGCACGGCCGCGCTGAAGTCGACCTGCAGGCGGCGCGGCAGCGCGACGCCATAACTCTGCTCGAGCAGGTACGCGATACCGCCCTTGCCCGACTGGCTGTTCACGCGAATGATCGAGTCGTACGTGCGGCCGACATCGCTCGGATCGATCGGCAGGTACGGCATTTCCCATACGGCGTCGGGTTTCTGTACCGCGAAGCCCTTCTTGATCGCGTCCTGATGCGAGCCGGAGAACGCGGTGAACACGAGGTCGCCGACATACGGATGGCGCGGATGGATCGGCAATTGCGTGCATTCCTCGGACGTGCGCGCGACTTCGTTGATCTGCGAGAAATCGAGGCCCGGATCGACGCCCTGCGAGTAGAGGTTCAACGCGAGCGTGACGAGATCGACGTTACCGGTGCGCTCGCCGTTGCCGAACAGGCAGCCCTCGATCCGGTCCGCGCCGGCCATCACCGCGAGCTCGGCCGCCGCGACCGCGGTGCCGCGGTCGTTGTGCGGATGCACGGATACGATCAGCGCATCACGGCGGGCGAGGTTGCGGTGCATCCATTCGATCTGGTCCGCGTAGAAGTTCGGCGTGCCGACTTCGACCGTGGCGGGCAGGTTCACGATCGCCTTGTGCTCCGGCGTCGGCTGCCAGACGTCGAACACGGCGTCGCAGACTTCCTTCGCGAAATCCAGCTCGGTCGCCGTGAAGGTTTCCGGGCTGTATTGCAGCGTGAAATGCGTGTCGGTCGCGGCGTCGGCGAAGCGCTTGATCGTGCGCGCCGCGTTCACCGCGAGTGCCTTCACGCCGTCGCGGTCGAGGCCGAACACGATCTTGCGGAATTCCGGCGCGGTCGCGTTGTACAGGTGCACGATCGCGCGCTTCGCGCCGCGCAGCGAGTCGAAGGTACGCTCGATCAGGTCGTCGCGGGCCTGCGTGAGCACCTCGATCGTCACGTCGTCGGGAATGTGGCCGCCTTCGATCAGTTCGCGCACGAAGTTGAAGTCGGTCTCCGACGCCGACGGAAACGCGACCTCGATCTCCTTGAAGCCGATCGCGACCAGCATCTTGAACATCCGCATCTTGCGCGCCGCGTCCATCGGCTCGAACAGCGACTGGTTGCCGTCGCGCAGGTCGGTGCTCATCCAGATCGGCGCTTGCGTGATCGTGCGCGTCGGCCACATGCGGTTCGGCAGGTTGACGGGCGTGAACGGTCGGTACTTCGTCGCGGGGTTCTTCAGCATCATGATGTTCGGTCCTCGGTCGGTTGGTCGGGAAACCGCGGCGCGATCGCCATCAGTCGTGGTGGCAGGCTGCGCGCACAGCGGTGAAAACGGTGGAAAGCGGCACAACGGCAAAGCGGTACGGCAAACGACAGCCTTGGCGGTTGAGCGACCGGGACGGAGCGGAACGATTCGGAAGAAAGACGAACTCAGGCGCCGGTCGACAACCGGGGCCAGGTCGGTGATGCGGGGGAAATCTGGCGCTTCAGGAAAGAAGCAGATGGAAAGCGCGCAGCCGCAGACCCAGCCCGGAGAAACGGGCTAGTAGTCGTAGCGAGAAGAGGGGCTGGGCGGCTTGCATGGCCGGAATCAAATCACAAGGTGACGGGGGCTGTCAACGGGCCGGGCGCAAATGGCGCCGAATTTGATCGCTCAGAATCGGTCGTGTCCGATAGGCATCGCGCAGCCCGGTCGATATGCTTCATGGGTGCGGCGCCGGTGGGGCCCTGTTCGCGTTCGGAGTGAGTGGGTCAATCCACTTCGCCGGTTGCCGCACCCCATTTCCGTTGCGATCGGGTTTCGGCGCGGGCGTTCGGTGGTGGCCGGTGGGCGCGGCCATGACCGAGATGCTGATGTTGAAACGAACGCTGCCAAATGCGAACACCGAACGTCCGCGCCCAAGCCCGCTTGCTGTCGCCTCACCTGCCACCCCCGCCTCCCCTGCCCCGCCGGCGCAATCACGCATCGTTCAGAAAAGCGATATACACGCCGATATAGTTTCCCGAATATTTCCAAATAACGCCAATTAAACACGCTTCATTAAATCGATTAACCCTGGTTTTCGATTTACTGAACAATAGTCATTCCTCGGTGAATATTTTCTGATTTATTTTTCGGCATGCTCGATGCGTCGCATTTCAAACGGCAAACGTTTGTGCGACATGGCTCCAAGCCTTACCCATCATTCCTCAGGAGGAAAGCATGGCCGATTCTCAAACGTCATCCAATCGCGCCGGCGAGTTTTCGATTCCGCCGAATACCGATTTCCGCGCGATTTTCTTCGCGAATGCCGCCGAGCAGCAACACATCAAGCTGTTCATCGGCGACAGCCAGGAACCCGCCGCGTATCACAAGCTGACGACGCGCGACGGCCCGCGTGAAGCGACGCTGAATTCCGGCAACGGCAAGATCCGCTTCGAAGTGTCGGTGAACGGCAAGCCGTCAGCCACCGACGCGCGCCTCGCGCCGATCAACGGCAAGAAATCGGACGGCTCGCCGTACACGGTCAACTTCGGGATCGTCGTGTCGGAAGACGGCCACGACAGCGACTACAACGACGGCATCGTCGTGCTCCAGTGGCCGATCGGCTGACCTGACGCACGGCTGACAACCGACCACCGCCGGCCGCCTCCGGGCCGGCCGGCGGTCGGGCACCGCATTCAGCGGCACCTCGCGCCGCACTCCACGAAAACCCGCCCAACCAACGGAGACATCCATGCCCCTCCTTTCGGCTTCGATCGTCAGTGCCCCCGTGACGACCTCGGAGACCTACGTCGACATCCCGGGCCTGTACATCGACATCGCCAAGGCAGAGATTCGAAACGGGAAACTGCAGGTCATCCTCAACGTGCCGACGCCGTACGCGACCGGCAACAACTTCCCCGGCATCTATTTCGCGATCGCGACCGACAAGGGTGTCGTCGCGGACGGCTGCTTCACCTATTCGTCGAAGGTGCCCGAAAGCACCGGGCGCATGCCGTTCACGCTCGTTGCTACGATCGACGTCGGCACCGGCGTCACGTTCGTGAAGGGCCAGTGGAAAAGCGTGCGCGGCAGCGCGATGCATATCGACTCGTACGCGAGCCTGTCCGCGATCGGAGAAACCGCTGCATCGTCGTCGCCCGCCGGCGGCGGCAGCGAAACCGGTGCGGAGGGCGGCAGCGGTGCCGGCGGCATCGGCGGCGGCGAGCGCGACGGCACGTTCAACCTGCCGCCGAACATCAAGTTCGGCGTCACCGCGCTCACCAACGCGGCGAACGACCAGACGATCGACATCTACGTCGACGACAACCCGAACCCGGCCGCCACGTTCAAGGGTGCCGGCGCGCAGGACCAGAACCTCGGCACCAAGGTGCTCGACTCCGGCAAGGGACGCGTGCGCGTGATCGTGATGGCGAACGGCAAGCCGTCGCGGCTCGGCTCTCGGCAGGTCGATATCTTCAAGAAGTCGTATTTCGGGATCGTCGGCTCGGAAGACGGCGCCGACGACGACTACAACGACGGCATCGTGTTCCTGAACTGGCCGTTGGGCTGAGTAGCACCGCCCTGCCTGCCGTCGCCACGCCGCCCGGCGTGGCGATCCGTTCCAGTGCGTCAGCCGGCGCACTCCCCGCCCGCGCCGCAAGAACGATCAAGTGCCCCCGGCGCCGATACCATATAGTCCGACCGACACCCTCATTGGCACGCCATGAACCCGGTAGGAAAAGCACTTTGGTTGATCGAAACCGAACTGGACAGGGAACTGACGCTCGACAGGATCTCCACCGGTTGCGACATGTCGCGCTTCGGCTTCTCGCGCCTGTTCTCGATGAATACCGGCTGGCCGGTGATGCGCTATGTGCGGTCGAGGCGGCTCACGCGCGCGGCACGTGCGCTGGCGCAAGGCGCGCCGGACATCCTGCACGTGGCGCTCGATGCCGGCTATGGCTCCCATGAGGCGTTCACGCGCGCCTTCCGCGATCTCTTCGGCGTCACGCCCGAGGACGTGCGGGCACGGCGCACCCTCGACGGATTGTCTCTTGTGGAGCCGCTGCGCATGAAAGAACTGAAGATCATCGACGTGAGGCCGTCGCGCTTCGAAACCGCCGGCAAGCGGTTGATCGCGGGCATGAGCGACCGCTATACGTTTGACACCAATGAAGGGATTCCGGCGCTCTGGCAAGCGTTCATCCCATACATCGGTACCCTTCCCGGCCAGGTCGGCGACGTGACGTACGGCGTGTGCTGCAACCCCGATGCGGACGGCAGCTTCGAATACATTGCGGGCGTGGAAGTCACGAGCCGCGACCGGCTGCCCGCGCCGTTTCGCTGGGTCGAACTGGCGCCACAGCGGTACGCGGTGTTCGAACACGCCGGGCATATCTCGACGTTGCACCAGACCTTCTACAGCATCTGGAACGGCTGGCTGCCGACGTCGGGATTCAAGGCGGTGGACGCACCCGAGTTCGAGCGCTACAGCGGCGACTACGATCCGGTGACGGGCGCCGGCGTGCTGGAGATCTGGTTGCCGGTCGAACCTGTGGCGTCAACGTGAACGAACGTGACAACCCATCGGACCACGCTGATTCTGCAGCCAACGTGTTCGACCAGGATGTGCCCACACGATGAACCGGACGGGTTGCCGTTTCCCGAGGTGCGCGATTCACAGCCAGGGTCGTGGCCGCGTATGCGGTCTCCCGACAAAGTTCATTTGCGAAATCAGCGCCTGACATGTGCAACTCGTCGTTGGGTGTTTCCTGCGTCTTCCTGACGAAGGAATGCAGGACGACGAGTTCATCTCCCACCCGGATGCAATGGAACACACGCCCGATTCCTTCACGGCCTCGCGGGCGCAATTCAAGCAATCCTTCCCCCATCGCGCGCGAATACGGCATCCGCAAATCCGCACCGTGTTCTTCCATCGTCTCGACGCGCTACGTGCACGTGACCCTCCGCATGTATTGCGACTCCTGCGACAAAGCGACATGCCCGCTGCCGGCCACGAGCCCCGATCGGGTACCTCTCGTCAGGCCGGGTGAACCGGGTATCCGGCTGCCGTTTGTCAATTCGTCTTCTACACGCTTCCTTCAGACTCCAAGGCGACGGCTTCGCGATTCGTAAGCTAACCGAACGATCCCATTCTCACGTTTCACGTCCGCAGGCTCAACCATCGCGCGACGGGGAAAGCGTCGTCATCGCAACCGGCTGCAGCCAGGCGGCAGACGCGAGCTGCGTGCGTGCATCGAGCGCCACCTGGTTGAACGCCACGCGCCGCTCGCCCGTCAGCTTCGCCGCGTCGCCCGCCTGTACGAGCGCGACCGGGTCGACGAGACGGTCATGCCTGCGCACCTCGAAATGCAGATGCGGGCCGGTTGCCGTCCCGGTGCTGCCGACCGCACCGACACGCTCGCCGCGCGCGACCCGCATGCCGGTTCGCAGTGTCGGCTCGAACGCCGACAGATGCGCGTAGTACGACGCATAGCCGCCGTCATGGCGAATCACCACGTACTTGCCATAGCCGCGCGGCTCGGTGCCGATGAACGTCACGACCCCACGTTCCGACGCATGAACCGCGCGCCCGGCCGGCGCCGCGAGATCGACGCCGGAATGCACATGACGCACGCCGGTCACCGGATGCACGCGCGCCCCGAAATGCGAGCTGATCCGCGTGGCGTTGACCGGCATCGCAAACCGCGAACCGGCGAGCGGCATGCCGTCGAAGTCGTAATAGCCCCCCGACGCGCCGTCAGCGGGCGCAAACCACACGCCCGCGACGTACTGGCCGCGGAAGCGGAGCTCGAGTGCCGTCACGCGCGTGCCGCCCGGCTGCATCGCGCTGTCGTCGGGTTCGTATGCGACGCGGAAGGTGTCGCCGAGTGCGCCGTGCTGTTTCAGGTCGATGCGCCCGGCGACCAAGCGGATGACCTGCGCGGCAACGCCGGCCGGCAGATCGGCGCGCGCCAGCGACGCCCGCAGGTTGCCGACGATCGCGCCGCTACGCGCACCGCGCTCGACCTCTTCGAGCACGAACGGTTCAGCGGCGGCGAGATCGACGGGACGCCGTTCGTACGCGGCCCGTTCACCCATCGCGGGCAACGCCGATGCAAGACCGTAATCGAACCTCGACGCGTACGCGCGTTCGACCGCACCGCGCGCCGCATCGCACAGCACGCGGTAGGCCGCGCATGCACCGAAGCGCGCAACGGCGCCGTCGCGTTCATGCGCGCTCGGCACGGTCAACGCAGGCGACGCATAGGCCACGTCGAGCGGCGCTGCCGACGATGCGTGCAAGCCGCCCCACGTCGTTCGCGCGGCATTGAAAAAGGGCACGTCGACAAGGTCGGCCGTCACGGACGGGAACGGCGCGGTGTCGTTGGACACATGCGCCGGCGCGCCCGGTGCACCCGCCACACAGGCGGCCGCGACGACACCGCGCAGCAGCGCGCGGCGCATCGGGAAACCGCAAGCGCCGCGGAGCGCGGGTAGACCTTGTTCGCGTGCGAGACGGAAACGCAGGTCTAACCGCATGACGTCGTCACTCGCTGTCTGTCAATGAAAAATCGGGAAAGAACCGGGTATCGCGGAGGAACGATCGTCGCGACCCGGCAACGTGAAGACGAGTGTATCGGCGCGATCGAAACAGCTGAATAGGACACGTCTTATTTACAGGAAAAGCCATTTCGTACTAAATCGAAATCGCGATGTCGCGCGCCGGCGGCACGGCTGTGCGGCATTCGACCCCACCCATGCGGGCGAACCATCGTGCCGCAGGGACAGTCGAACGCTGCCGGCGCGTGAACGCGAGCGTGCCCGACCACGGCACGCTCGCGTCGCATCGCGCACTGCTCCCCAACCCGGAATCCCTTCATGTTTCTCGACCAACTACATCCGGAACGCTGGACGTTCCTGTGGAACGCGTTGTCCACCCTCTCCCTCAAGCTGTCCGCCGGCCTGGCGTTGCTCGTCGTCGGCTGGTGGCTGTCGAAGCGCATCGGCAACTGGCTGAACCGTCTGCTCTCGAACAAGGAGCGCGTCGACGACACGCTGCGGCCGATCCTCTGCGACGTCGCCGTGTGGGGCATCCGCATCGTCGCGATTGTCGGCGCGCTGTCGCAGCTCGGCATCGAGACCGCGAGCATCGTCGCGGTGCTCGGCGCCGCAGGCCTCGCGATCGGGCTCGCGCTGCAAGGCACGATGCAGAACATCGCGGCCGGCATCATGCTCCTGCTGCTGCGGCCGTTCAAGGTCGGCGACTATATCGACGGCGGCACGGGTGTCGCGGGTACCGTCGACGAGGTCGGGCTCTTCATGACGCGGCTGACGAAACCGGACGGCATCTGCGAATACGTGCCGAACAGCGCGCTGTGGGGCAGCTCGATTCGCAACTACACGCGCAATCCGACACGCCGCCTCGATCTCGAAGTGGAAGTATCGGTACACGACGACATCGACCGTGCGCTCGATGCGCTGCGCAAGCTGGCGCTCGCCGATCCCGACGTGCTCCGCGAGCCGGAACCGGACGTGATGGTGATGCGGTTCGACGACAGCACGGCGGTCGCGAACATGCGCGTGTGGACGCACACCGACAAGTTCTGGGCGATGCGCTGGCGCCTCGCGCGCCAGGTGCGCAAGACGCTTGCCGATGCGGATTGCGTGCTGCCGATCCGCGCACGCGAGCTGCACATCGTGCACGACGCGGAGCGCCGCGCCGACAGCACGCGAGTGCGCGCGCTGTAAACGGCGAGGGCCGCGAAGCCTGTCCCGCTTCGCGGCCCCCGCGACATCAGGCGCAACATCAACGCAACGTCACCGCCGCATCACATCTTCACGATATCGAGCAGCGCCTTCTTGCCGCTCTTGTACGTGAACACCGAGATCGCGCCGTGCTTCAGGTCGCCCTGCGACGTGAAGTTCGTTTCGCCGATCACGCCGCGATAGTCGGTGGCCGGCATCGCGGCCAGCACCTTCGCCGGATCGGTGGAGTTCGCGCGTTTCATCGCGTCGACGATGATGTGGACGGCGTCGTACGAGAACGGCGCATACACCTGCATCGGCTGGTGGTAACGCGCTTCGTAGCGTTTCGCGAACGCCGCGCCGCCCGGCATCTTCTCGAGCGCGATCCCGGCTTCGGAGCACACGACGTTGTCGGAGGCCGGCCCCGCAAGCTTCGGCAGGTCGGTCGAGCACACGCCGTCGCCCGCGAGGATCTTCGCCCGCATGCCGAGCTGGCGTGCCTGCTTCGCGAGCGGGCCGCCCGTCGCGTCCATTCCGCCGTACATGATCGCGTCCGGGTTCGCGCCCTTGATCTTCGTGAGGATCGCGCGGAAGTCGATCGCCTTGTCGTTGGTCGCGTCGCGCGACACGACCTTCATGCCGGCCGCCTTCGCGGCCTTCTCGAACTCGGTCGCGAGGCCCTGCCCGTACGCGGTCGAATCGTCGACCACGGCCACCGTCCTGATGCCCATGTTCTTCGCCGCATACATCGCGAGCGCGGGCCCCTGCTGCGCGTCGGTCGCGACGACGCGATAGGTCGTCTTGAAGCCCTGCTGCGTGTACGTCGGATTGGTCGCGGCCTGCGAGATCTGCACGACGCCGCCGTCGCGATAGACGCGCGACGCCGGAATCGACGTGCCCGAGTTGTGATGGCCGACGACACCGATCACCTTGTCGTCGACGAGCCGCTGCGCGACCTGCGTCGCGGTGCGCGGATCGCCCGCGTCGTCCTGCGCGTCGAGTTGCAGCGTGACCTTCTTGCCGCCGATCACGAGCCCCTTCGCATTGATTTCCTCGACCGCGAGGCGCGCGCCGTTCTCGCTGTCCTTGCCGAGATGCGCGATCGCGCCGGTCAGCGGCGCGACGTGGCCGATGCGCACAATCTCGTCCGCGTGCGCGGGCAATGCGGACAGCGCGCACGTCAGTGCGGCCGCGCTGGCGAGTACCGTCTTGTGATGTCGATTCATGGTTGTCTCCGTCCTTGTCGCGCTTCGTTCGTGTTCAGATCCGTCGTTCGTCGAAGTCATCCCGCACGCTCACACGCGCCCTTCGAATCCCAGCAGTACGTTCACCGCGTTGATGCCGATCTCGTCGACCATGTAGCCGCCTTCCATCACGAACAGCGTCGGCAGGTTCAGGCGCGCGAGCGCCGCGCCGATGCGCAGGTAGTCGGGCGAGCGCAGCCGGAAATGGCTGATCGGGTCGTGCTCGAAGGTATCGACGCCGAGCGAGACGACGAGCGCGTCGGGCGCATGCGCGGCGATCGCGGTTGCCGCCTGGTCGAGCGCCGCCGAATAGGTGTCCCACAGCGTGCCCTTCGGCAGCGGCAGGTTCAGGTTGAAGCCTTCGCCCGCGCCGATGCCGCGCTCCTCCGCGTAGCCGGAGAAGTACGGGTACGACACCGGCGCCTCGCCGTGGATCGACGCGAACAGCACGTCCGCACGGTCGTAGAAGATGTCCTGCGTGCCGTTGCCGTGGTGGAAATCGACGTCGAGCACCGCGACGCGAGCGGCACCCTGCGCGATGCAGTGCTGCGCGGCGATCGCCGCGTTGTTCAGGTAGCAATAACCGCCCATGTACTCGCGGCCCGCGTGATGGCCGGGCGGGCGGCACAGCGCGAACGCCGCGCGCGCGGCGCCGCTCGACAGCAGGTCGGCGCCGGTGAGCGCCGAGTTCGCGCTCGCGCTCACGGCGTCCCACGTGCCGGCGTTGATCGGCGCGCCGGCGTCCATCGCGTAGAAGCCGAGCTTGCCGTCGATGAACGCGGGCGGCGTCGCGGCGGCCGGCATCGCGCGCACCGGCCACACGAGCGGCAGCGCCTGGCAGGTGCGGCCCGTCGCGGCCCACTCGTCCCACGCGCCGGCGAGGAAATCGACGTAGCGCGCGCTGTGCGCGGCCGCGTAGTGCGCGCGGTCGAACGGTTTCGGCGCGATGACGTCGCCCAGTCCCGCGGCACGCACCTGCGCGAGCACCGTCTCGGCGCGAAGGGGGTTTTCAAACGAATCGGTGATCGCGCCGTCCTTCAGTTCGACGCCGCGATGCAACTGGTGATCGCTGCTGTAGACCGTGAGCATGGTTGACTGTTGCGGTGAGGGTGGCAACAGTTTATTGACCGCAGGCGGCAATAACTTTGCTTTCGACGCGCGCCTTTCGTACAATTTTGAGAAAACCGCCTACGGAATCCCGGAAATGAGCAAAATTCGCGCTTCGGTCGAACTGGATGGCGTGGACCGCGCCATGCTCCGCCTGCTGCAGGACGATGGCGCACTGTCGAACGCGACGCTCGGCGAGAAGCTGTCGCTGAGCGTCACGCCCTGCTGGCGCCGCCGCAAGCGGCTCGAGGACGAAGGCGTCATCACCGGCTACCAGGCGAATCTCGACCGGCGCGCGCTCGGCATGAACGTGTTCGCGTTCGTGCAGGTGACGTTCAACATGCATTCCGACCAGGATTCCGATCACTTCGAGGAGGTGATGCGACGGCACGACGAAGTGACGTCGTGCCACAAGATCACCGGCGCGGCCGACTACATCCTGCAGGTCGTCGCGGCCGATCTCGATGCGTACGCCGAATTCGTCGAGCGCGTGCTGCGCAAGCAGGGCGGGGTTTCGTCGATCCAGTCGAGCCTCGCGTTGCGCGAAGTGAAGTTTTCGTCGCGCGTGCCGGTGCCGGGCGCCTGAACGACGCGGCGAACGCAGGGGCCGTCAGCCGATTCTCCGAATACTCATCCCATGGAGCACCACCTATGACGCGTTTCGTCCCTTCCCTGTCGCTGGCCGCCACGCTGGCCTGCGCGTTCGCCCTGAGCGCCTGTGCCGCACCATCCACGCCGCCGGCCCAATCGTCGGCGCCGCCCGCACCGCCGATGGTCGGCAGCGATCGCGACGCGCACGGCTGCATCGGCTCGGCCGGCTATTCGTGGTGCGAAACGACCCAACGATGCGAGCGCCCGTGGGAACTCGCGAAGCAGAAGGGTTTCGCGAATTCGGCGCAAGCGTACGACCAGTTCTGCCGGAACGCTGCCGCCAGGTAAAGTGACGTGACGTCGCGCGATCGTGTCGCGGCACGCTGCCGCGACACGACGAGACACAAGCAAGACGCTCCCGAAAAACCGTCGCGATCCCGCGCAGTTATCCACACGTTTCCCGGTTCCGCCGACCGTCATTCCGGAAACCCGGACACGCAAAAAACCCCACGAAAACAACGGTATTTTTCGTTTGTGACACAGCAAACGAGTTCGGTTACATTACGCGCCCCTTGCCACCCCGCCCCCCGCAAAACGCGTCGCGCGCGGCCTCTTTCCACGCAGCCTGAAGCGCCTTCCGCCCAGGCTTGCCGCAAGGGCCCGGGCGCGTCGTGCGCCACTGTGACGCAGGCGCTTGCCTGCCCGCGGGAAGCCGATCCGAAGGTGTCCTTCCCGATGGTTTCGCGTGCGCAAATGCAACGCGGCGCGGCGTCGATCCGGAATTCCGGATTCGCGATCCGGATCTCCGGATCGACGTTTCACCGCGGTCGACACGCACGCCGGGCGGCTTGGCAAACCGATGCATCCAAGTTGAAAAAGGGATCTGCTGTGATCAAAACGTTACGGGTAATACTGTCGGCGCTCGCGCTGTGCGTCGCCGCGTCGTCCGCGCACGCCGCCGATACGAAGAAGGTCGACGTCCTGCTGGTGGGCGGCGGCATCATGAGCTCGACGCTCGGCGTCTGGCTGCACGAGCTCCAACCTGACTGGTCGATGACGATGGTCGAGCGCCTCGACGGCGTCGCGCTGGAAAGCTCGAACGGCTGGAACAACGCCGGCACCGGCCACTCGGCGCTCGCCGAACTCAACTACACGCCGGAGAAGGCGGACGGCAAGGTCGACATCTCGAAGGCCATCGAGATCAACGAGTCGTTCCAGATCTCGCGCCAGTTCTGGGCGTGGCAGGTCAGGCAGGGCGTGCTGAAGAACCCGCACTCTTTCATCAACTCGACGCCGCACATGAGCTTCGTGTGGGGCGACGACAACGTCCGCTTCCTGAAGAAGCGCTACGAGGCGCTGCAGGCCAGCCCGCTGTTCCGCGGCATGCAGTATTCGGAAGACTACGACCAGATCAAGCAGTGGGTGCCGCTGATGATGGAAGGCCGCGACCGCAACCAGAAGGTCGCGGCGACGTGGACGCCGATCGGCACCGACGTGAACTTCGGCGAGATCACGCGCCAGTTCGTCGGCTACCTGAAGACGCAGCCGAACTTCACGTTGTCGCTGTCGAGCGAAGTCCGCGAGATCACGCGCAATGCCGACGGCACGTGGCACGTGACGTGGGTCAAGCTGCACTCGGATGAACCGGCGCAGTCGGTCGACGCGAAGTTCGTGTTCATCGGCGCGGGCGGCGGTGCGCTGCATCTGCTGCAGGCGTCGGGCATCCCCGAGGCGAAGGACTACGGCGCGTTCCCGGTCGGCGGCTCGTTCCTCGTGACGGACAACCCCGAGGTCGTGAAGCAGCATCTCGCGAAGGCGTACGGCAAGGCGTCGGTCGGCTCGCCGCCGATGTCGGTGCCGCACCTCGACACGCGGATCATCGACGGCAAGAAGATCATCCTGTTCGGGCCGTTCGCGACGTTCTCGACCAAGTTCCTGAAGAACGGTTCGTACTTCGACCTGGCGAAGAGCACCAACCTGCACAACGTCGCGCCGATGATGCGCGTGGGCGTCGACGAATTCCCGCTGGTCCAGTACCTCGCCGGCCAGCTGATGCTGTCCGACGACGACCGTTTCAACGCGCTGAAGGAATACTTCCCGAACGCGAAGAAGGAAGACTGGCGCCTGTGGCAGGCCGGCCAGCGCGTGCAGATCATCAAGCGCGACCCGGTGAAGGGTGGCGTGCTGAAGCTCGGCACCGAGATCGTCAGCTCGCAGGACGGCAGCATCGCGGGCCTGCTCGGCGCGTCGCCGGGTGCGTCGACGGCCGCGCCGATCATGCTGAACCTGATGAAGAAGGTGTTCAAGGACAAGGTCGCGACGCCCGAGTGGCAGCAGAAGATTCGCCAGATCGTGCCGAGCTACGGCACGAAGCTGAACGACAGCCCGGCGAAGGTCGTCGAGGAATGGACCTACACGAGCGACGTGCTGCAACTGGCGCCGCCGCCGAAGATCGACATGGCGACGCCGTCGCAGGCAACGGGCACGGTCCCGGCACGCCCCGCGAAGGCGTCGGCCGACATGGCGCTGTAACGCGCTGAGCGGCAACGCGTGATTTGAACGGCTATCCGCGAGGATGGCCGTTTTTACGTGCGCGGGCCGCGCCTCCTGCATGGTGGTCCTTGCCGCAGGACTCCAGGACGTTGGCGAACGTGACCGACTCAGGCTCGATCAGTGCGAGGAAGGCTTCGCACTGCGGCGGCCCCCGCCAGCCGTCGCAGATGTCCCAAACAGACTGCTGGCTGGTAGCGAACAGAAGGTCGAGATAGGTGCCGTCTCGCAGCGTCACCAGATGACGCGACAGGAATCCCGGTTGATGCCGCAAGTTGCAGGTATCCGAATACACCACTTTCCACGAAATGCATGGTATGCGAGATCGTGTCGTGGATCTGCACGACTTCGTGGGGTATAACCTGGCGCAGGTCATCGACTTGCACACGGCGGATCGCCGGGACATTCCCACTCATGTTGCCTGACTCCGAGACGAGTACCTGCTCGCCATCGGGACCTTCGAACAGATAACTTCCGACTGATTTCAACAGCCGCTGTCACTCCACCTGCCATCCTGCTTCGCCCTCGACCAGAGTGCCGCCATGGCTCGTGGTGTCGCCTTCGCGCGCCACCGGCTGGCCTTCGATCTCCGTGCCGGGCGAGCCGGTTTGAATCTCCGCACCGCAACTGATGCGATCGCCGACGCGCGCGATCGCTCGGCCGTTAATGGCAGCGGACTCGGCGCCGCTGACAACGGTTCCGTCGCCGTGGATGGGACAGCTGTGTCGGTGACCGACGAGTACGACAGGTCGCATATCAAGCTCCTTATGGTTTGTACTACTTTTGAATATCCTGGCGCTTACTAGCGAGCAGGCGGAGACCACCGAAGATGCCGATCGCCAAGGCAGGTAATGAGGCCAGGGCGAGCTTCATAGTCACGACGGTGATGGCGAGACCGACGCAACTGACCACGATCAGCGCGCCGAGCACCTTTGCTAGCCACGTGCCCTGGAAATGGCTCTGCTTGATCGGCACCGTCGGGTGGTGCGACCGCCACGTCGCCATGGCTGGGCCAAGCGCCGCCTGGAAGTCCTTGTAGCCGGGTGTCTTGCGGTTACCGAGCAACGTGAGCGTTGGCTGCTCCCGGCGCGTGAGTCGGATCAGTCCGTCCAAGGTATACGCGGTGATACTGTCAAAGGGGATTGTTCCATAGCGCTTGAAGACCAATGAATCGGGTGTGATGTGCACCACGTCTTTGGCAGGCGGGTACACCACGTGGGCCAAGATCAACGGGGTGACGATGCAAACGACTGTCAGCGCCGCGATGGCAAGAAGAGATACTTCGGTGAGCGATGGGAATAGCGCGAGTATCGCCACGACGAACAGGGGAGAAAAAAGCGCCGACAGCGGGGCGACCTGGTGCCACTTGGTGTAGATAACCACGTTAGGTAGGTCGTTGACTCCGTTGGTGTCCGTTTCGAGGCCGGGGTTGTTCATGCAAGCGCACTCCAGAAAATATTTGATCGGCAGCTTCGAGACCGTTGGGGTGTGATGTTGTGTTTCCGGTCGTTCGATAGAGTGGATAATCGCGTCGCCTCACCTCGTGCAGCGCGTCGGCTCTCCCCCATTCAGTGCTTCCGAAGGTGGCGGTGCGCTGCGCACGTTGAACACGCGGCACACCACATACCAGCACAAGGCGGAGAACAGGTTGTACGGGAACAGGATCAGCCACATCGGCAACAGCCAGTTCTTCTTGCCTTGCCACTCGCCCGGCTCGCCGCTGCGCCATGGCGCATAGTGGCGCCAGGCTTCGGCTGGGGTCAGGCAGATGCGGTGTAGCGGCACGTACCACCAGTTGGGCTCGCCGGGTGGCGGCAAGTGGTCCGGGCCCTTCTCCATGAACTGGCAGATGTATTCCCACACCTCAGCGACGTAGCGCGGGTCGGGGTCATTGGGCGCATTGCTGTCGACCCAGAGGACGGTGCGATCTTGCTCGTCACCCGGTGCCGGCCGTGGGCCGAAGGCCAATGCGAAATTCGTGCTGAAGGATCGGCCGCCGAACTCGTTGCGCACGAATTCGGCGCCTTCGGTCCGTGCCCAGTCGAACGCAATCAGGGTCTTGTTGCGCTGGTAGTAGACCTTACGCGTCTTGCGGTTGAAGTAGAAATTGGAAAGCCGCTTGATGAAGAAGATGCGGTACCACGTTAGAGCAACGAAGAAGCTTATAAATACGGCCGACCCTACGATATACGTCCAGATCAAGATATCGAAACCAGGTAATTGAGACGAATTGAGCGGCAGTTGGAAGAACATATAAACCAGAAATACGAACACAATGGTATTACCTACCGTATACATCCTCCCCATGAACACCGAGTCCGCTACCCATGCGTTACGCACACACAAGACATCCCGATCAACGCTGACCAACTGATCGCGGATGGCCGGTGCCACACCAGTTCGCGTTTGCCGGGAAAATCGCCATGTCATCGCCATCGATTCAACGCTCCAAGGCTTCCGCCGGCGGCGGTGCGCTGCGCACGTTGAACACGCGGCACACCACATACCAGCACAAGGCGGAGAACAGGTTGTACGGGAACAGGATCAGCCACATCGGCAACAGCCAATTCTTCTTGCCTTGCCACTCGCCCGGCTCGCCGCTGCGCCATGGCGCATAGTGGCGCCAGGCTTCGGCCGGGGTCAGGCAGATGCGGTGTAGCGGCACGTACCACCAGTTGGGCTCGCCGGGTGGCGGCAAGTGGTCCGGGCCCTTCTCCATGAACTGGCAGATGTATTCCCACACCTCAGCGATGTAGCGCGGGTCGGGGTCATTGGGCGCATTGCTGTCGACCCAGAGGACGGTGCGATCTTGCTCGTCACCCGGTGCCGCCCGTGGGCCGAAGGCCAATGCGAAATTCGTGCTGAAGGATCGGCCGCCGAATTCGTTGCGCACGAATTCGGCGCCTTCGGTCCGTGCCCAGTCGAACGCAATCAGGGTCTTGTTGCGCTGGTAGTAGACCTTACGCGTTTTGCGATTGAAGTAGAAGTTGGATAACCGCTTGATAAAGAAGATGCGGTACCAGACAAGAATACAAACAAACGCGGGAAACACCATGATTATCGAGTAACCTATCAATAGATCGGCACTGACATTCCCCGTGAAAAATACCAAGTACGTAATGACAAAAACGCCAGCCAAGGTCATGGAGATATACATCTTTCCCATGAATATGGAATCCGCTACCGACGGATTCCGTAGACAGAGGACATCCCGATCAACGCTGACCAACTGATCGCGGATGGCCGGCGCCACACCAGTACGCGTCTGTCGAGAAAATCGCCATGTCATCGCCATCGGTTCAACGCTCCAATTGAAATTGCTCGGTGGCCTGTGCGCTTTCATCCAGGCCCTGATTAGGCATGTAATAGATGCGCAAAGCCATCCGGTAGACCTCCGTAACTTCCTTCTTGAAATGGATGACCAAGCCGCTGCGTGTGTCATAGCAGGTCGGGTTACCGACAACGCAGATGTTGCCTTGCTCCAATATCTCGGACCAATGGCTTTGCCCCATAACATAGCCGCGTAGCAGGACCGCGAATTCCACGGTGGTCGTGGTTTGTGGTATCTGATTTGTCGCGATCCTGCCCCAATCCGGGTATGACCACTCCAACAGTTGGCGGTGCCAGGTGCTGTCGATGCCTTTTATCCCGATGGCCTCGGCGTCTTTCTTGGTCAGCAGCACAGGGGCGTAATAGGCGGCGTACCAGGCCTTGATTTCTTCGTGGACGCCGGGAAACGGCGGCAGTTTCCCGTTGGCGTCCAGCTTGATGTCATCGCGCTTTTCACCATCGTTCAGGCGCTTGCCAAAGATGCCGCGTGCCGCCCAGAGTTCGATGGGGCTATGAATGCGGGCCGCTGCTTGCGCGTGGAGCCAAACTCCGCCGGCAAGAACACCTGCCCCAAAAAGCACAATCGCGGCGGCGGCCCAGCCAGCTACCGGAATCACCGCCGTCGGGGCAGCGATAGCCAAACCGGCCTCTAGGATTAAGGCAGACCCTGCCGCCACTGCTATTCCACCTGTAGCGGTATAGAAGCCAGCAGTACTATCACCGTTCCGGATCTGTCGGACCATCTTCGCAGAGTCCGAAAGGAACCCGGAGACAATCGTCGGATACCCCAACAACCGACTGAACAGATTGCCGGTAATAAAACTCATCACGCCGTTACCGAACGCCATACCAGGCGCGTTGGCGGTGTAGCGCAGCACGATGATCTTATAGGTGGAGCGAGCGCTGGCGCCCGTTGCCACCAACGCTCCAGTCACACCCAAGATGGCGGAAGCGAAGCCCGCCGCGTTTTCGAAGGACGGGTCGCTGCAAAGGCTGGCATAAGCGCTCTTGAGAGCGATGACGTTGAAGTAAAGCATGGCAACGTTCAGTGCGCCGCCACCGGCGGTGGTCGCCAGCGCAGCGATATTAGGGCGTACCCGCTTGATCAACGTCGCTTCGACGGTGACGGTGCGGCTGCCACTGACACGTACGCGCTTGATCTCCTCGAAGTCCGCCATGCCGGACTTCACGAACTTGTCCACCTCTTTGCTGAGGGGATCGGTGAGCGCCTTCGTATTGGTGACGCCGTAGCGTGCGCTTAGCAGACCCAAGGCCTTCTCTGCATTGGCTTCGGCAGCAGCGGCGAGCACCTGCTGACGCAGGTTGCGGCTGGCGTCCCAGCGGGTCTTGCCCTGCAGGCGCTTGAGCGTCACGGTGGTCACCGCTTCGGCGGTGAGATCGGTGATGCCGGCGGCGGCCGGGAAGCGTCCAGCCAGACCCTCGATGACGCCATCGGCAGCGCCCAGCAGCACGCCCACCGCATCGGCCTTCTGCTTGAACGGGTTGTATGGGGCGAGCGCGAGATAGAGCGGACTGTCGTGCTGGTCCAGCCAGGCGCTCAACCGTTGGAAGCGCGCATCCTCGCCGTCCGTACCCGGCAGGGCCTGGCTCATCGGATGGAGCATCAAGGCCAGGGTCATTTCGAGGCCCCGGGCGGACGACTGCTCATCGCGGTCATAGGTCGCCAGGGCGGCAGCCAGACTGGTGGGCTCGTTGCGATGGCGGGATTCGGCGGTAGCCAGCCATTGGTCGTGGTCGGTGCAGGCCTGGAGCGCGGTGCGCAGGTGGTTGCGTAGTTGCGCTTCGCGTTGATCGCGTTGGGCCAGGAACTGGTGGTATTTGGCGGTATCGATACGATCGCCCAGGCGGTTGCCGATGGGTGACACCCCCTTGTCGGTGAGCACCTGGTAACGCAGTTCGGAGGGCGTCGCCCGGCGCTGCTTTCCCCCCACCTGCTTGTGCTGATACTCGTCGCGTAGCTTGACCAAGTCGTCTGGCTTCGGCTTGTTGACGGGGTACATGCTTTGCAGCGTTTGATCCAGCACCGCGGCGACCAAGTTCTTGTGGTGGTAGTCCTTGCTTTGGGCGCTGAGTTTTTCCACGTCCAGGCGGAAGCAGGTGGGCACGCTGGGCACTTGGGGCTGGTCCTTGCCTTGGCCCGCGGCAGCCTGACCCTGCTGCGTCGGCAGAATGTCGCGCAGTTGATGCTGATAGGCGGCAACCGACAGGCCGAGATCCAGGCTGATGCCTTCGGCGTCGTTGAGCACGACCACCACGGGCACGCGCGGCTGGGTGAAGCGATAGTGCTGGCCTTGGGCCAGGAAGGTGCTGACGGGCAAGTCGTCCTTGCCGGCGTGGCTGCTCCAGTTTAGGGCGATGCGCTGGCTCTTGGGCTTGCAGTCTTCAACCCACTTGCTCAGGGCACTGGCGGGCAGCACGTGCGGCTGGCTGGACGGGGCCTTTTCACCGGAGGTCAGCTCGGCCATGTCGAGCCGGCGCATATGGCGCTGGCGCATGGCCGGGTCGGACGTGATCCTGGTGGTCATGGCGTTGGTCCACAGGTGCGGGCTGTAGCCGATCCAGACCTCTTTGGCCTTGTCCTGGCAGGTGTCGGCCCACACCCAACCCATGCTGTTTCCGGTTTTGTAACGATCCTTGCGGTGGTACTGCTCGAGGCTGCCGTACTTGAGTTCCTTGTAGCGCCCTTCACCGTCGTATTCGTGGATGACCAGCTGTTCGCCCTTCGTTCCTTTCATGAACACGTAGACGTAGCCCGGTCGCAGGGCGCGCAGGGTGTAGGCCGAGCGCTTGAGCGGCCTGAAGCCCTTTTCCAATTTGAAGCCAGCGTCGGCATATCGGTAGAACGGTGCCTTGTCGTCGCGCGGCACGATGGCATAGCGAATCGGCAGGATGGGCACGCGCGAACTGCACGAAGGAGCCGAGGACGAGCCACCGGCCGTGGGCTTAGTCATGGGAGGACTCCTTGGTGTTCGCCAAGGCGGCGAGCTGGCGCACCCGCGCCTGCGGAGATTCAGTGAGGTCGTTGAGGATGGCGACAGCTTCCCTGTCTTCGAGCAACCAGGGATGACGAGCCACCAGGTCGACGTAGCGTCTCGCCACGTCGTCGTCGCTGATGTAGAGCTGAGCAGCGACCTGCAACAGTTGGGCGACCCACTGCCGGATGTCATCGAGGGATCGACGCGCGTGCTGCGGCAGTGCCTGGACTTCGTAGCTGCGGCTGAGCAGGAAGTGCTCGCTGGTGTTGGCGTCGAAGCGGGTCCATTCGTGTGGCCGCAAGGTGAACGGCGCGGCGTTGTCGTCACGGCTGGGCGTGGCTGTGCGATCCAGGCGCATCCACGCCTTGACCGGCCCCCAGTGGGTACGCCAAAGCAGGCTGGTCATGGGACCGAGCCATACGTTGCGCTGATCCTCGTCGAGGGCATCGAGCCACGCGGCGAGGTGGTGAGGCTGGATGTCGAGATGCGCCTGGCTCTCGTCCGGCAAGGCAATCTGCACGAGGCTGCTGAGATGGGTGGCGAGCGTGTCCAGGTCAGCGTCGGCGCCGATGACGACGGCACCTCCGACGGGCACCCATTCAGCCAGCGCTTGCTGCATCAGGGCATGCTGCGCGGTGGCGTCCACCAACAGGGGGCCTTGGTCGTAGATATCGTCGAGCGAGCCGTGCTGCCAGAGCCAGGCGCGATGCGGAAACGGGTCCCACGCCTGAACCAGATCCAGTACCCCGGGCGCGTAGGCGGGCTGCCACTCCCCTTCCTGCGGGGGTGGGCGGTAGACCCAGTTCTGCAAGGGCAGGGTCATCAGCAGAAGATGGCGGAAGGGGCTGTCGGGTAGCGCGTCTACAGGAAGGTCCAGGCGCTGCCATGTGAGCAGCGGCGACGCCGGTGTATTGATCATTTCGCTCGCCCCCCCAGGCAGGTGCAATCAGCGAGCGGACATGTGCCATCCGGACGGCGACCGCACCGCCGATCGAGCGGCTTGCCGGAGGCCGGTGCACCCGTAATGGCGAAGGGATTGCTCGCTCCCCCGCTCTGCTGGGTCATCGGCCCGTTCGTACGAATCGCCACGCCTTCCAGCGTGATGCCGCCGTTGTCGATGCGCACGGTGCCACCGGGGCCTTTGACTTCCAGTACTCCGGCGGCCCGGATTTCATAGACCTTGGTGCGATGCCGAATGGCTTGCCCCGCCTCCAGCTCGGCATGGCCTGCCACGCGCTGTTTCAGATGCCCGCCAATATCGACCGTGTGATTGGCTGCGGTCTTGTCGCGACGATGGTTGCCGACTTCCTCCGTGCGGTCCTTACCCGTGTGGATGGTGTGGTTTCGGCCGATGGTCAGGAAGTCGTCTTGCCCGATGTCGTGGCGTCGGTCCTGGCCGATGGTGACCTGCTCGTCGTGACCCACGGTTTCGGTACGATCGTTGCCGATGGCAATCGTTTCGTCGTGTTCCACCTGCTCGCTGCGGTCATGCCCGACGAAGATGGTTTCGTCGTGGTTGACGTGGATGTTCTGGTCCTTCTGCGCGTGGACGTAGATTTCCTCCTGATCCTTCTCGTCCTCGAAGCGCAGTTCGTTGTAGCCCTCGCCCTTGTGCGTCTGGCTCTTGATCGTCATCCGCGTCTTGTGCCGCGGCAGTTCGTACGGCGGCAACTGCAGGCGGTTGTACGCCCGCCCAATGATGAGAGGCTGGTCCGGATCGCCATCCAGGTTGACCACGATCACTTCCTGCCCGATGCGCGGGATCGCCATGTGGCCCCACGTCGCGCCGGCCCAGTTCTGCGCGACCTGAATCCAGCACGAGCTGTGCTCGTCGTACTTGCCCTCGCGATCCCACGGGAACTGCACCTTTACCCGGCCGTACGCGTCGGTGTAGATCTCCTCGCCTTCCGGGCCGACCACCGTCGCCGGCTGCGGACCGTCGATACGCGGGCGCGGCAGCGGCTCGGCGCGCCACTCGGCATCGTCCGGCACCAGCACCGCTTCGTAGCGGTAGTGCGTGCCTTGCTGCGCGTCAGCGCCCTCCTCCGCCTGGCTGGTGTATTGCACGCCGTGATGGACGATGCTGACCGGACGCCAGCCGCGGTTCATGTCCTCACGCGGGTGGCCGGTGAGATCGAAAGCGATGCCCGGTTGCAGGCGCGCATCGTCACCGCTCACGTTGGCCATACGCGCATCGCGACGGTGACCGCGCAGGCGGTCCTGCGTAAAAGCCTTGCCGCTGCCCTCGTGCTTGTAGCGGCCCGGATAGTCGTAGCGCGCGTAGCCGCGGCCCTGATGATCGAGGTCTGTGCCCTCGCGCGGGTACTCGTGCGGAAAGCGTGGGCTCTTGAAGGTGTAGTCGCGCTGCACCTGCCGCGCGGTGCGCACGTTCTCCGTATAGGCGAAGGTGCGCAGGCAAGGCTGCGGCTGGTCGCCGCCCGGTGTCGGGTTATACAGCACCGGCTCGCCCTGCTGCCGGCCGAAGATAAACAGCCGATCGCAGTGGATCAACCGATGACCGTCGGCCTTGTGCTGGAAGGCGTAGAAGAAGCCTTCCTCGCGCAAGATACGTTCGATGAAGTCGTAGTCGGTGTCGCCAGCCTGCACGCAATACTCGCGCGCCAGATGCTCGTTGGTGACACGCTGCTCGTAGTCCAGCGTTTGATTGTGTGCCTTGAGCACGGCCGTAGCGATCTCGGGTACGCTCAGCGTCTGGAAGATGCGCCAATCAGAGGACAGCTTCAGTCGTGCCAAACGCGGCTCGACCACGGCGGAATAGCGAGTGCGTCGAAAGCCCGTGTCACGCTGCACGAACGATGAGATGGCGCCATGCACGTAACGCACGGGCAAGCCGCCCTGCCAGATCGTGAGCAGGCCGTTGTGATCGAGCACTTGGCCGAAGTCGATGGCAGGATTCGCGCTGGCCAATTCCACCTGCAACAGGAAGGTCTCGGACAGGCCCTCGTGCAGGCTGAACTCGACGACCTCGAACGATTCGTTGCCAGCGGTGAAGGTAAAGCGCAGGTCAGACTGGGTGAAGCATAGGTCAGATTGCATGGGCATCGTGAGCTCTCTGCCACAACAAACCTATCGCGTCTTGCGTCGCCCGATAGATGGTGGCGAATGAATGGCAAACGCACAGGCCAGCGCGGAACTTTCGCCGAGTCGGCCGTCGCAGATGGACATCCATGAACTTCCTACCTTGACAGGCTGCACAACTGCCCTGGTCAGCGGCATTGGAAAACAGAAGCGCCCCGGTGACTCGCATCAGTGATGCAACGTAGTCTCTCAGGAGAGTCGATGGTGTATGACAGCGCATGCTGGACGTCCGGCAGCGATAGTTATCTATTGCCACACTCGCGTCTATGGGACAAATTCGAAAACAGTTGCATTCGAAACTAAACCACGGCCAGTCGAATGAAAGGTCACAGACAAAGAACGGTGGCGAGACAAGTATCTGAACAGATTCGAGCAGAAGCGCCGCAAGATCGCCAATTTCGTACCGCGTGGTCAATGCGAATCCGGCATCGGTCTCCGCCGAAAGCCAATGCCGGCACCCAGTGCATGTTGTTCTCGATGCGCCAACACGCTCGCCGGCCTACGCAACTCGCGCTGCGCCGGAACGCAGGTTCGACACGTGGTAACGCCGCACGCCGTCGCGAAACAGCCTGCGCCACCACGTATCCGCTAGAATTGCGCCACGCGCGTTCCTGTCCTGTGATCGCGCCCCGATCCATCACCATCCCGACGAACCATCACGCGAACGGCTGCACCGCGCCCCGCCCTTTCGCGCGGACGCCGCGCGCCACGACCGCGCAATACCGGCGCCCTTACCCGACATGCCGGGGCGCCCAACCGAATTCAGCTGGAGAAAAATCCGTGTTTACCTGCCGAAACCAGAGCTGCGGCACGCAGTGGGAACAGTCCGACGTCGTCATCAAGGACGAAGGCCAGGGGCTGCTGTTCCGCTGCCCGCTGTGCGGCGCCCGCAACTACCTCGAGCGCTTCGAGGACGATGAAGGCAACGTCGCCTACGAACAGATGGAAGGCAAGCCTTACCTCGGAGACCTCGAATGACCCAGCCGACCGCCACGCCCTTCAGCGCGCTGCCGCTGACGCCGGCCACGCTCGCCAACCTCGCCCAGCTCGGTTATGTCGACATGACGCCGATCCAGGCCGCGAGCCTGCCGATCGCGCTGGCCGGCCAGGACCTGATCGCGCAGGCGAAGACGGGCAGCGGCAAGACCGCCGCGTTCTCGCTCGCGCTGCTGGCCCGCCTCGACGCGCGCCGCTTCGACGTGCAGGCGATGATCCTGTGCCCGACGCGCGAACTCGCCGACCAGGTCGCGCAGGAAGTGCGCCGCCTCGCGCGCGCCGAGGAGAACGTGAAGGTGCTGACGCTCTGCGGCGGCACGCCGATGCGCCCACAGGCGCAGAGCCTCGAGCACGGCGCGCACATCGTCGTCGGCACGCCGGGCCGCATCATGGATCACCTCGATCGCGGCAACCTGAAGCTCGACGCACTGAACACGCTGGTGCTCGACGAAGCCGACCGGATGCTCGACATGGGCTTCTTCGACGACATCGCGAAGGTCGCACGGATGTGCCCGACCACGCGCCAGACGCTGCTGTTCTCCGCGACCTATCCGGACGGCATCGTCAAGCTGAGCCAGCAGTTCCTGCGGAATCCGAAGGAAGTGAAGCTCGAGGAGCGTCACGACAACAGCAAGATCCGCCAGCGTTTCTACGAAGTGACGGAGAACGAGCGTCTGCATGCGGTCGGCCAGTTGCTGAACCATTACCGGCCGGTGAGCACGATCGCGTTCTGCAACACGAAGCAGCAGTGCCGCGACCTGCTCGACGTGCTGCACGCGCAGGGCTTCCACGCGCTCGCGCTGCACGGCGAGCTCGACCAGCGCGAACGCGACCAGGTGCTGATCCAGTTCGCGAACCGCAGTTGCTCGGTGCTGGTGGCGACCGACGTCGCCGCGCGCGGGCTCGACATCGCGCAGCTCGAGGCGGTGATCAACGTCGACGTGACGCCCGACCCGGAAGTGCACGTGCACCGCATCGGCCGCACGGGCCGCGCGGATCAGGACGGTTGGGCGCTGAGCCTCGCGAGCATGGACGAGATGGGCCGCGTCGGTGCGATCGAGCAGGCGCAGAAGCGTGACGTCGAATGGCATCCGCTCGCGGAACTGAAGCCGGCCGACGACGGCGTGCTGACGCCGCCGATGGAAACGCTGCAGATCCTCGGCGGACGCAAGGACAAGATCCGCCCGGGCGACGTGCTCGGCGCGCTGACCGGCGACGCCGGGTTCGACGGCAAGCAGATCGGCAAGATCAACGTGACCGAGTTCTCGACCTATGTCGCGATCGAGCGCGGCGTCGCGCGCGACGCGCTGCGCAAGCTCAATGCGGGGAAGATCAAGGGCAAGCGGGTCAAGGTCCGGTTGATGGACGAGGAGTAATGCCTGCGCGCGCCGTGCGACTTGCGCGGCGCGCGCCCGGCATCGTCGGATAATGACGCCTCCCGTTGCGCGTCGATCCGGTTGAGCGCGGCGCAGCGGTGCTCACAACGATCATGCTGCTCACATCGTTCACGCCAGCGCGGGATACCCGTGCGCGGCGGCCTCCTGCGCGAATCGCTCGATCGTGTCGTAGTCGTTCGGCGACAGCCGCTCGAATCCCTTCAGCCGCAGCACGCGCGCCCGTTCGTCATCGGCCGCGGCCGCGACGTCGAGCGCATCCTGCAATGCGGCGACCCGTGTGTCTTCCAGCGCCCGCGATGAGACGAACGGCAACCCCGGCGCGGCGGCGCTCATGCCGATGACCCGGATGTCCTTCAGCAACCCGGGCAGCGCGTCGTGCACATACGCGAACGTTACGCAGTCGATCGCCGCGCAATCTACCTCTTCCGCAGCCAGCGCACGCAGCACGTTCAGGTGCGAGCCGAGCGCGGTAACCGAGCCGAAGAAGCGTCCGTCGAGCGCATGCGGCGCGACCGCATGCCGGAGCGCGTTCATCCCGCTGTGAGAGTCGTCACCGTTGAATGCGGCCCGCAGCCCCCGGCAGGCAGCAAGCGTCGTCGCGCCGCCGGCATGTGCGCGTGCCGACACGACCAGCATGCTGCGGTATCGCGGGCCGTCGCAGCCGTCCGCATCGAAACGCGGTGTCGCGATCAATCGCACGTCGTCGCGCAAGCCCAGCATCCGGTACGGAAAGCCGCAAGTCTGCGACAGCAGCAGATCACCACGCCGCCACAGCGCGTGCAGGTCGCCGAACGGTTCGTCGGGCAGCGCGACGTCGGTAGGGCCGCCTGCGTTCGCGAACGTGGCGAGCGCGTCGCGCAGCAGCGCGCGCCACAGCACGGCATGGCGCGGCGTCACGTTGTACATCGGCAGGGCGGCGATCCATTGGCTCATGCGGGCATTCTACGCAGCGACGGCGGCACAGTGGAACCCGGTTCATCGCGCCGGAACGGGGCACGACCGTCAGGCCGCGCGCCCGAAGCTTATCGGCCGCGCGGCGATAAGCAAATGCGAATCGATTGGTTGGCCGTGCTGGGCGATCCCGGTACCGTCGTGATGCCTGCCCGAGCATCGCGATCGCCGCAATGCCGGACAGGCCGACCGTGATCCGCGAGACACCTGCGCACCGGGCCGAGCGCACCGGTTCAACCGCTCGTTCCCCGCACTGCCCGTTCAATCCTGCCTCAACGCCATGGCCGAATACTTCGACGTCGACCACGCACGTGCGATCGCCGCGCTCCACGCCCGCTTCACCGCCCGTACCGAGTGGCCGACCTGGCTGCTGGTCGCCGCGATCTATGGCGGCTGGCTCGCCGTGCTGCTGCTCGTGCGCGAACGATACCTGTCGCTCGCGGCCGCGACGCCGCCGCTGATCCTGCTCGGCGCATGGCACATGTCGCTGCAGCACGAACTGCTGCACGGCCATCCGACGCGTTCCGCGTTCGTGAACAAGCTGCTCGGCTATCCGCCGCTGACGGTCTGGTATCCGTACACGCTGTATCGCGACACGCACCTCGACCATCACCGCGACGAAGACCTGACCGTGCCAGGCGTCGATCCCGAAACGAATTACGTGACGCGCGAACGCTGGGCGCGGCTGCCGCGCTGGCGTCGCGCGCTGACGGTCGCGCGCAAGACTTTCATCGGACGAATCGTCGTGGGGCCGCCGCTCGCCATCGCCGCGACGGCCGCCGATGCGGTCGCCAGGTTCCGGCGCGGCGACTTCCGCCATCTGCCGATGTGGATCATGCACGTAGCCTGCGTGGTCGTGCTGCTCGCATGGCTGCAACGCGAGATCGGCGTGCCGTGGTGGTACTACCTGCTGGCCGTCACGTGGCCCGCGCTGTCGCTCGCGATGATCCGCTCGCTGTACGAGCACCGCGCCGCGCGGCACCCGAAGGCACGCATCACGATCAACGAGGCCGGCTTCGCGATGCGGCTGCTGTACCTGAACAACAACTACCACCTCGTTCATCACGACCTGCCGAAGCTGCCGTGGTACGACCTGCCGCGCGCGTACCGGATGCGGCGCGACGCGTATGCGAAGAAATGCGGCGGCTTCGTGATTCGCGGCGGGTATCGCGCGTTGCTCGCGCGCCATGCGTGGACGCCGACCGATACGCCCGTGCATCCGTTCGACCAGGGTACGGCGTCGCTGTCGACGGGGAGCGGGGTGAAGGTGGCCGTTGTCGACAAGGTGCTGCAGATCAGTACGTGACGTGCGGCGGAGCCGCACTTCTTCGTGAAGCAGCCGGATTCAGCGACGCGGGCGTCAGGCCGTACGGCCGCGGATTCGTCCGCCGCGCCGCCCTTTCCTTACGAAATGCCGACGATGCTGCTCGCGCCCGCGCATTGCCAATTGCGCCGCCAATGCCCAGAATGACGGCTCATCCGGGGCTTCCAACAATCATTCGCCCCGGCTCTGCCTCGCGGCCGCGCGCCGCATTCCCCGACGACGATGCAACCGAACTCCCCGCCCGGCGCAATCCGCGCGATCGGCAACGACTGGTCCATTTCCGCGATCACCGCGGGCTTTCTCGCGGTCCTGATTTCCTACGCGGGCCCGCTCGCGATTTTCTTCCAGGCGTCGCAGGCCGCGCACGTGTCCAATGAAATGGTGTCGTCGTGGGTCTGGGCGATCTCGATCGGCGCGGGCATCTCGGGCCTGTTCGCGAGCTGGAAGCTGAAGGTGCCGGTCGTCACCGCATGGTCGGCACCCGGCACCGCGCTGCTCGTCGGCCTGTTTCCGCAACTGACGCTCAACCAGGCCGTCGGCGCCTACATCACGGCCGCGCTGATCATCCTGCTGATCGGCGTGACCGGCTATTTCGACCGGCTCGTGCGTCACATTCCGCGCGGCATCGCATGCGGGATGATGGCCGGCATCCTGCTGCCGTTCGGCACGCACGCGTTTGCCGCCGCATCGGAGCAGCCCGCGCTCGCGTTCGGGATGATCGCGGCCTACGTGATCTTCAAGCGCCTGCTGCCGCGCTACAGCATCGTGCTCGTGCTGCTGACGGGCGCCGCACTCGCGACGGCGCTCGGGATGACGCATCTCGGCAACGTGTCGCCGAGCATCGCGCACCCGATCTTCATCGCGCCCGAATGGACGCTCGGCACGACGCTCAGCCTCGCGCTGCCGCTCGTCGTCGTGAGCCTCACCGGCCAGTTCCTGCCGGGCATGACGATCCTGCGCGTGTCCGGCTATCACACGCCCGCGCGCCCGATCATCACGGCGACCAGCGTGATGTCGCTCGTAGTCGCGTGCTTCGGCGGGATCACGATCGTCGTCGCGGCGATCACGGCCGCGCTCTGCACCGGCAAGGACGCGCACGAGGATGCGGGCCGGCGCTACGTCGCCGGGCTCGCGAACGGTGCGTTCTACCTGGTCGGCGGGCTCTTCGCGGGCACGATCGTCACGGTGTTCTTCGCGCTGCCGAAGGCGTTCGTCGCGATCCTCGCGGGGCTTGCGTTGATCGGCGCGATCGGCGCGAACGTGCACGGAATCTTCGAGGACGAGAATCACCGCGAGGCGTCGGTGATCACGTTCCTTGCGACGGCGTCAGGCATGACGTGGCTCGGGCTCGGTTCGGCATTCTGGGGGATCGTGATCGGATCGTTTTCGTATGCGGTACTGAACAAGGTGCGGCGACAGGCGTGATGCGCCACGCGCGCAACGCTCGCCGCCGCGTCGCTCAGCGCGCGTGCTGGCGCAATAGCTGCACGAGTGCATCGGCCGGCGCCGTCGCCCCGTAAAGCCGCTCCGACACGCCCTCCTCGACGTCGATCTGTCCGGCGTTGTGCACGTCGTAGAGATCGACGATCAACTGCGCATGGCGTTCGCTGAGGCCCGCGCGCAGCAACGTCGCGGTCCAGGTGTCGCGCGGCAGTTCATGCGCGACGATGGCACGGCCGGCCGCCGCGCCGAGCGTATCCGCAATCGTCGTCACGCTCACCCGCTGCGGCCCTTCGACGCTGACGATGCGCGGCCCGTTGCCGCCCTCGGGCGCATCGAGCAGCAGCCGCGCCGCGACGACGCCCACATCGGGCGCCCAGACCGTCGGGAACACCTTGCCGACAGGATGGTGGAAGCTCGGCAGCACGCCGGTGCCGAGCGCGACCGGCAGCACGCGCGCCCAGTTCTGCAGATGCTCGGCCGAACGTAGCAGCGTCAATTGCGTCGGGATCGTTTTCAGCCGTTCCTCGAGGTAATGGAACAGACGCGTGATGCCCGTGTTGCCTTCGCGCTCCGCGCCGTAATCCGACAGGGCGAGCAGCGCAGGCGGCGGGTTGGCGGCGAGCGCGGCGGTGGCCACGTCGATCGTACGCATCATCGTCGCCGCCGGATCGGGGTCGGCGACCGGCACCGGGCACAGTATCTGTACGGCCTGTGCGCCGTCGATTGCCGCAGCTATCGCGTTTGCGTCCGTCAGCTCGGCGATCACGACATCGCAGCCAAGCCGCGCGAAGCGTTCACGATGGCGTGCGTCGCGCAACACCGCGCGCACGGGATGGCCGGCGTTGCGCAAGGTCGTCACGGTCGACTGGCCGACGTTGCCTGATGCTCCGAAGATCACGAACACGATCCGCTCCTGGGGGGATGAAGGTGGGGTGATTGTCGGGTCGGGCGGAGGGAACGGCGCGCAGGGAGGGATGAATACAGCAGGAAAGGATGACGGGATGCGGGGCCGCGCACGGATCGCGCTGCGCCCCACCCACCCGTCACGCCGCCGAGGCTAGCGACGCGAGGGCTTCGCGTCCCCCTCGCCGTCATACGCCAGCCTCAACCCACCCCGCTCCCCCGATCGCGCAATCCCCGTCGGTGTCGCACCCACCACGCGGTTCATCCAGTTCGCCATGTGACTCTGGTGCGCAAACCCGGCTTCGAGCGCGATCTGGCTGATCCTCAGCCGGCCT
>NZ_LDUL01000196.1:0-720 GCF_001043615.1 Burkholderia sp. LK4 | reverse complement strand
TGATTCGCCGATTCGCCGATTCGCGGCGTCCGCCGCACCCGCCTGCCCGCTTTCCGCCGCCGTATCGCGCGCCGGCGCGACCGTCCCGCTACACTGGAAGTCCGAATCCGTTCACGGTGACCGGGCCATGCTGCAGATGCGGCCGATGACGGCCAGTGAATTCCACGCGTACCGTACGCGAGCCATCGACGGCTACGCGCGCGATCTCGTCTCATCCGGACAAAATGCTGTCGAAGACGCGGCCAGCCGGGCGCGCGCGTGTTTCGACACGCTGCTGCCGGACGGCCTGCGGACCTTCGGCCAGACCCTCGTCATGCTCGTCGACGCCGCCAGCGGCGACGCGGTGGGCGACCTCTGGTACGCGATCGTGCCCGAAGGGCCGAACCGCACGCTGTTCATCTACGACCTCGACATCGTCCCGTCCCGGCGTCGCCAGGGCTGGGCCACGCGCACGCTCGATGCGCTCGACGCCGAGGCGCGCCGCTACGGCATCACCGAGATCGGGCTGTCGGTGTTCAATCACAACACGGCGGCCCGCGCGCTTTATCGTGCGTGCGGCTTCGCGCCGATCACGACGACGTTGATCAAGCCGGTCATTCCGGGCTGAATCCGCTGGCAGGCGCTTAGCTGATACTTGCGGCCAACCGGGTACGCCGCGGGCGGCCTGCACCATTCACACTCCTGATCCTTCCTGCTCGCCGAGCGCCGAGCGCCGAGCGC
>NZ_LDUL01000195.1:0-290 GCF_001043615.1 Burkholderia sp. LK4 | reverse complement strand
CCTTCAGCGCGAAATACGCCTTCAGGAACTTGTGGCCGAGGATCTCGCCGAGCGGCTCGCACGCGGCCATCAGCGTCAGCCCTTCCTCGAGGTTGCGCGGCAGCTGGTACGGCAGTTCGTAGCCGTCGCTGACGAGCGGCTCGGTCGGTTCCAGGCGCTGCGTCATGCCGAGATAGCCGGCCGCGAGCGTCGCGGCGAGCGCGAGGTACGGGTTGCAGTCGACGCCCGGGATGCGGTTCTCGATGCGGCGCGCCGACGGGCCCGAGTGCGGGATGCGGAAGCCGACCGTG
>NZ_LDUL01000194.1:0-1362 GCF_001043615.1 Burkholderia sp. LK4 | reverse complement strand
CGCGCTTCGCGAAGCGCGACGACATCAGCGACGACCAGTTCGACTTCCTCGTGACGGCCACCCCGCAGCAGGTGCGCGACCTGACCGCGACGGCCGGGTATTTCTCGCCGGTCGTGCGCACCGACGTGCGCACGCGCGACGGCAAGCGCGACGTGCGCATCGCGGTCGATCCGGGCAAGCAGACCATCGTGTCGAGCGTCGACCTGACCTTCAACGGGCCCGTCGACACCGAGGACCCGAAGCAGGAAGCCGCGACCCGTTTCGCGTTCTCGCTGAAGCCGGGCGACCCGTTCACGCAGTCCGACTGGGACGGCGCGAAGGGCGCGGCGCTCAGGCAATTGCAGTCGCGTCGTTATCTCGGCGCGAAGATCGCGTCGTCGGAGGCGCGCATCGATCCGCGCACGCAGCGCGCGACGCTCGCGGTCACGTTCGACAGCGGTCCGACGTTCACGATCGGCAAGGTCGACGTCGACGGTGTGCGGCGCTATCCGGAGAAGATCGTCACGAACGTCAATCCGCTGTCGGAAGGCGAGATCTACGACGTGCAGCGGATCACCGAATTGCAGCGGCAGTTGCAGAACACGCCGTACTACGCGAGCGTCGCGATCGACGTCGGCGACGATACGGCGAAGCCCGAGCGCACGCCCGTGCACGTGAAGGTCAGCGAGTTCCCGTACAACAACATCCGCGGCGGCGTCGGCTTCGCGACCGACACCGGGCCGCATGTGCAGGGCTCCTACACGTATCTCGACACGTTCGGCGCCGCGTGGCCGCTGACGGTGTCGGGCCGGCTCGACCAGATCCAGCAATACGGGCAGGTCCAGCTGTCGATGCCGCCGGGCGAGAAGGGGTGGACCAACAGCGTGCTCGCGTCGTATACGAACACCAACGTGTCGGATACGCGCATCTACAGCGCGCGGGTCGGCGTTCAGCGCACGCGCACGGGCCAGTTCATCGACTATTCGTATTCGCTGATGTACTACCAGGACCGGCTCGACCAGAACGGCGCGGGGCCGACCACGAGCCGCGCGCTGGTGCCGCAATGGGCATGGACGCGCCGCAACGTCGACGATCCGCTGTTCCCGCGTTCGGGCAACCTGATCCACGCGGAGGCCGGCTTCGCGGTCAAGGGCGTGCTGACCGACCAGACCTTCATCCGCGGCTACGCGCGTGGCCAGCAGTACCTGCCGGTCGGCAAGCGCGACCTGTTCGTGTTCCGCGCGGAGCTCGGCGGCGTGTTCACGAGCGGCAGCTCGACCGGCGTACCGGCGTCGCTGCTGTTCCGCGCGGGCGGCTCGAACTCGGTGCGCGGCTACGGTTACCAGAGCATCGGCAACAGCGTCGACGGTTCCGTCCTGCCGA
>NZ_LDUL01000193.1:0-485 GCF_001043615.1 Burkholderia sp. LK4 | reverse complement strand
ATGTCCATCTTCAGCTCGCCCATCCGCCAGCGGAACAGCAGGTCCGCGAGGCAGTGCTCGAGCTTCGACACCATGATCAGCACCTTCGGCCGTGCATTCACGTCGTGAATCGCCCATTGCGTGTCGCCTTCTCCGCCGCCGCCGAGCGCGGTCGCGATCGGCCCGAATTCCTGGCGCAGCGCGTCGATCTGCAGCGTTTCATCGGTCGGATGAAACACGCAGCGCACGAAGAAGCGATTGCTGAGATCGTCGTCGAACACGTTCAGCGCATCGACGTAGCAGCGATGGCGCTCGAGAAAGCCGACGACGGCGGCGACCTGGCCGGCCGCGCTCGGGCACGACAGCGTCAGGACGAATTGATCGGGGCGTGAGTCGGCGGTCATGAGATTCCTCGGATGTCATGGAACGCAACCCGCGCGGCGGCGCGACGGGGCGCCACGCTACGCGGGTAGCGGGAGGCTCAAGTAAATCAGGACGATTGGGGC
>NZ_LDUL01000192.1:0-1156 GCF_001043615.1 Burkholderia sp. LK4 | reverse complement strand
TCATACGCCAGCCTCAACCCACCCCGCTCCCCCGATCGCGCAATCTCCGTCGGTGTCGCACCCACCACGCGATTCATCCAGTTCGCCATGTGACTCTGGTGCGCAAACCCGGCTTCGAGCGCGATCTGGCTGATACTCAGCCGGCCTTCGAGCAACAACGCCTTCGCCCGCTCGACGCGGCGCCGCACGACATACTGGTGCACGGGCATCCCGAGCGTTTCGCGGAACAGCACCTTGAAATGCGGGACGCTGATCGACACGAGCGCCGCGAGTTCGGCAAGCGTCATGCGCCGCTCGAGATTCGCTTCGACATAGTCGATCACGCGTGCGGCCGCCTTCGGCGCGAGCGTGCGGCGGCGCTCGCGAAACGCCGGCTGGCCGTCGACCAGCCGCGCGACGAGCGCCGTGCACAGGCTTTCCGCATAGAGCGGATCCGACGCGTCGTCCGCTTCGAGTTCGGCCGCCATCGCCCACGCGATGTGCTGAAGGCGCGGGTCGCGCACCTGCAGCCGGCGGCGGATCTGCCCCTGCGACGGCTTCAGCTCGAGCTGCTCGACGGTGCGCCGCACGAACGTGTCGCTGAGCATGATGTGCAGGATCCGGCAGTCGGCGCTGTCGGTCCACTGGCCGGGCAAGCCGGCCGGAATCACGTCGACGTCGCCATGCGCCTGGATACGCGATACGCGCTCGCCGTCGCACACGCAATCCGCGCGAACGGGCCCGCCGATATGCACGCCGATCCGGTGATGCTCGGCCGCCGGAATCCGGTAGGTGCCCGCGCGGATTTCCAGCAGCGACGCGCCGAAGCCCTGCCAGCCGAGCCCGCGGCTGGAGCGCAGGCTGACCGGGACGCCGTTGTCCGTCGGCGCCGCGAGAATCGCATCGCTCATGGCCTTCCTCCGGTGAATGGGGATGTCGAACGCGCATTGTGACGCGTTTTTGGCCCGCCTGCCGGGCCTGCCGGCGGCTCACGCGGGCCGAGCAGAAAAAGATCATCCGTTTCTGCTCGGGGCCATCCTTGCGTGTGCGCCGGCCGGCGCCGTGCCGCTTACGATGGCCCCATCCGACACCTACGGAGACCGTCATGCCTCACTGCCTTGCGCAACGCACCGCGCTCACCGCGCCGTCGCCCGCCGCCACCCGCCCCTCGTCCGGC
>NZ_LDUL01000191.1:0-674 GCF_001043615.1 Burkholderia sp. LK4 | reverse complement strand
CGCTGACGCGGCCGACGCCCGCGCGCGGCGACGAACAGGCATGGCGCCCCGACGCCGCCGCCCTCCGGGTGCCGGGCGTGTCGCGCGAGCACCCGCCTCCGCGCCGCCCCCAGCCGATCGCGGTCGCGCTGAGCGGCGAGCCGCGCCCGTTGCAACCGGGGCTCCCCGCACTGGACGCGTTTCCGCGCAAGGTGTGGCACCGGCTCGTGTCTCAACGTGCGCGCAGCGCCGAACGCGCGTTGCTCGGCTACCCGAACCCGGCCGGCTACCGGCCGCTACGCGAGCACATCGCCACCTATCTCGGCTTGTCGCGCGGCGTCACCTGCGTACCGGAACAGGTGTTCATCACCGGTGGCTACCGCGCCACGCTGGAACTCGTGCTGCGCAGCCTCGCGCGTCCGAACGATCGCGTATGGTTCGAGGACCCCGGCTACCTGCTGGCCCGCACCTTCCTGTCCGAGACCGGTGTGCAGCTCGTTCCGGTACCGGTGGACGCCGAGGGCATCGACGTCGAGCGCGGCAAGCAGCTTGACGCGCACGCGCGCTTCGCGCTGGTGACACCGTCCCATCAGAGCCCGCTCGGGCACACCCTGTCGCTGGCCCGGCGCATCGCGCTGCTGGACTGGGCGGAAAAGACGTCGGGCTGGATCGTCGAGGACGACTACGACAGCGAG
>NZ_LDUL01000190.1:0-498 GCF_001043615.1 Burkholderia sp. LK4 | reverse complement strand
CTGCGCGGTCAGGTCGCGCGTCGTTTGCGCGAGTGCATCACAGATTTCCTGCTGACGGCCTGCGCTATGCACGCCTGCGCGTTGCCATTCGTCACCGAGCTTCGCGGCCATCGCGGCCAGCGATTCGTTCCACGCGGTGAGGCGTGCTTCGTCGCGCGCCGCCAGTTGCGTCTGCAGGCCCGTGTGCGACTCGCGAATCGTCGACAGCAGATCGTTCGAGCGCTGTTCGAAAGCCGAAGCCTGCGCGGTCAGGTCGCGCGTCGTTTGCGCCAGCGCGTCGCAGATTTCCTGCTGACGGCCCGCGCTGTGCTCGCCTGCGCGTTGCCATTCGTCGCCCAGCTTCGCGGCCATCGCGGCCAACGATTCGTTCCATGCGGTGAGGCGCTCCTCGTCGCGTGCGGCCAGTTGCGTCTGCAGGCCCGTGTGCGACTCGCGAATCGTCGACAGCAGATCGTTCGAGCGCTGTTCGAAAGCCGAAGCCTGCGCGGTCAGGTCGCG
>NZ_LDUL01000019.1:0-87385 GCF_001043615.1 Burkholderia sp. LK4 | reverse complement strand
GGCACGCTGAAGAAGATCAAGGACACGGGCGTCGTGTCGCTCGGCATTCGCGAATCGTCGGTGCCGTTCTCGTATTCGGACAACCAGCAGAAGAACATCGGCTATTCGCGCGACATCGCATCGCGTATCGTCGACCAGCTGAAGACGGAATTGAACCTGCCGAATCTCTCGGTGAAGGAGATCCCGATCACGTCGCAGAACCGGATTCCGCTGCTGCAGAACGGGACGGTCGATTTCGAATGCGGATCGACGACGAACACGCTCGAACGGCAGAAGCAGGCTGCGTTCTCGAACAGCATCTTTCTTTATGGGATCCGATTCAGCACGCGCAAGGATTCGGGCGTGAAGGATTTCGCGGACCTGGCCGGCAAGACGGTCGCGACGACGGCCGGCACGTCGGACGAGCGCCTGCTGCGCAAGCTCAACGAAGAGAAGGCGATGAACATGACGATCATCAGCGCCAAGGATCACGCCGAGGCGTTCATGAACGTCACGACCGGGCGCGCGGTGGCGTTCGTGATGGACGAGCCGTTGCTGTACGGCGAGATCGCGAAGGACCGCAACCCGGGCGCGTACACGGTGACGGGCACGCCGCTGGTTCACGAGAATTACGCGTGCATGATGCGCAGGGACGATCCGGCGTTCAAGCGCGTGGTAGACGGCGTGATCGCGAAGATGCAGACGTCGGGCGCGGCCGAGAAGCTCTACGACCAATGGTTCATGCAGCCGATCCCGCCGAAGGGCGTGAGCCTCAACTATCCGCTGTCGGCGGAGATGAAGCAGCTGTTCAGGAATCCGACGGATCAGGCGCAGTATTGATCGCCGCGTCATGGTGGTATCGCACCACAAATGAAAAACCGCCGGCACATGCCGGCGGTTTCGCTTTGCAGCCCGGTCGCTCGTGCGCCGGAAGTGCGCGTCAGGCCTTGATTTCAGGCCCGCGCGCGGCCGGCTGTGCCGGCGTCGCCGGGGCAGGTGCGATCGAACGCGCCGAAGGTTGCGCCGGCACGATCACGACGACCGGTTCCGGCATCGCCCACGCCGGTATCGCGAACCCGACGGGCTGCGGCATCGGCATCGGCATCGCGAACGCGTTGGCGAGCGCGACGTGCTGCAGCGCCATCATCTGCTGCTGCATCGCGACCATCTGCGCCTGCGCCGCCTGCATCCGGTACTGCGCGGCCTGTATTTGCCGCAACGCCGCCGCGGGCGGCATGCCGCCCGACGACGACGTCTGCATCTCGAAGCTCGCGCCGCCTTGCGGGCTGTGCCAGCTCCACGTGCTGACCTTCATCGGGCCGACCGCGGTCTGGACGACGCGCGTTTCGGCTTTCACGGGCACGGCCTGCCCGTCGACATTGACGAACATCGGTTGGGCAGCGGCCGCCGCGCCGTCCTGCCCGGCCAGGGCGAACAGAGGCACCAGCGCCAGCGCGCCCGCCGCCATATACGAACGGAATCGCATCTTCGTATCTCCATCAAACGAGACTGATCGAGTCAACAATGACGTGAGGCTCACGGAGTGAGCCATCCGAGACAATGCGGCCCTCGGCTTAAATCAATATTAAAACCGCGTCCGGCTGGGCCGGCTAACGCATTTCAGGGCGAGCCGCAATCGGCATTCAACCTCGTCCACGCCAGGGGAATCCGGCGGCACGACGCGACAACGGGCACAATACGGCATTCGCCACGACCGCACGCATGTTCGACGTTCGAACATTGACGGTGCGGCACTGCCGCCCCGATCTCTTTCCCAGTCGTCATGACCGCCACGCCCATTCCCGCGCGCGAGTCGAACTCGCCGCGTTTCCTGTTGTTCCTGATCTGCCTGTTCGCGTCCGCCGGCCAGCTCGCGATCGACATCTACGTGCCCGCGCTGCCCGACATGGCACGTTCGTTCGCGACCACGCCGCAGGCGATCCAGTCGAGCGTGTCCGGTTACATGGCCGCCTATGCGCTCGGCCAGCTCGTCTTCGGGCCGGTCGCCGACGCATACGGGCGCAAGCGCGTGCTGGCGTTCGGGCTCGTGATCTACACGATCGGTTGCCTGCTGTCGCTCGGCGCGCAGAACCTGGAGACGTTCGTGCTGGCGCGCTGCCTGCAGGGTTTCGGGATCGCGACCACCAACCTGCTCGCGAAGGCGATCATCACCGATTCGTTCTCCGGCCAGGCGCTGATGCACGCGTTCACGTACATGTCGATCGCGTGGGGGCTCGCGCCGATCATCGCGCCGGTGATCGGCGCGCACCTGCAGGAATGGTTCGGCTGGCGCGCGTGCCTCGTGTTCCTGCTGGTGTACTCGCTGGTGATGTGGGCGCTGCTGTGGCGATACCGCGAAACCTTGCCGAAGCCGGTGCATCTCGAGCCGCGCACGCTGGTGACGAACGCGGGCAAGGTGCTGGCGAGCCCGGTGTTCCAGAGCTGCTTCCTCGCCCAGGGGCTGTGCTACAGCATCCTGCTGGTGTTCAACATCGTCGGGCCGTTCATGGTGCAGACCACGCTGCACAAGCCGCCGACCTTCTTCGGTTATCTCGCGCTCGGCATCGGGCTCATGTATTTCCTCGGCGGGCTGTCGAACCGCATTCACGGGCGCGGGCTGCCGAGTGCCGAGCAACGGCTGCGTATCGGCGCGCGCGTGATGGCGGGGGCGTCGGTCGCGATGCTGGTGCTGGCGCTGACCGTCGGGCTGCGCGTGTGGACGCTCGCGACGCCGGTGCTCGTGATGGGTTTCTGCGCGGGCGCGATGTACCCGACGCTGATGGCCAAGGGCAATTCGCTGTTTCCGCATATCGCCGGCCTGACGAGCGCGATCCTCGGATGCGCGCTGCTGCTCGTGTCGTCCGCGATGATGGGGCTGGCCGGTTTCGTGTCGATCCATGTCCTGACGCCGCTCGCGGTCTTCTTCGTCGCGCTGTCCTGCATCGTCGTGTGGATGGTCACCAAGCTGCTGCGGTACCTGTCGCAGCAGCAGGCCCAGGCCGCGCCCGTCGCGTGCGGGCGTGGGGAGGCCGCGTAAATGCCGCCTGTCGACTGCCCCATGAACCCGATCCTGCTGAACCGCGTCGCCCGAACCGACGCCGCCGACCTGATCGCCGCCAATCGCGCGAGCCGGAACCATCATCTGCCGTGGGTCGACTCGTTCACCGACCAGGCGGGATTCGACCAGTGGTTCGGGCGCTGCCTGACGGGGCCGAACGTCGGCTTCGTCGCGCGCGAGCGCACGTCCGGGGCGGTGGTCGGCGTGGTGAATCTCAACGAGATCGTCGGCGGCGTGTTCCAGAGCGCGTATCTCGGGTACTACGGGATGGTGGCGTTCAGCCGCAAGGGGCTGATGACCGACGCCATGCGCGCGGCGATCGGCGTCGCGTTCGGCGAACTCGGGCTGCATCGGCTCGAAGCGAACATCCAGCCGGGCAACCATGCGTCGATTGCGCTGGTTCGGCGGCTCGGCTTCACGAAAGAGGGGTTTTCTCCGCGTTATCTGCGCATCGACGGCGCATGGCGCGACCACGAGCGGTGGGCGCTGCTGGCCGACGACGCGCCCGAAGCGCGCGCCTGACGCGCGATACCGGGCAGTAATGGGCGACCTTCTTCCCGCCGCCGGCCGCTTGTCAAAGCGGATGCGCCGCGCCGGCCTGCGTGAGCAGCGTAACCGCGGCCGGATCCGGCATCCCGTTCGTATCGATCGCGCCGGCTTTCGCGAGCGCGACGAGATCGCTGTCGACACCCGGTTGCCCGACCGTAAACGACGTGGTCAGGAACGCCGGCGCCGTGAGCGTGACCGAATAGCGCTGCTGCAGGCTCGTCACCACGGCCGATTGCGCGGCCTGTACGGTGTTCGGGCTGTTCATCGCCTGCTGGTAGCGCGGATTGCCCTGGAAATTGCCGATCAATGCGGCGGCGTTCGTGCCGAGCTGGGCGGCGAGGTAGACCAGCATCAGCTCGGTCTCGGGCGTCGTATTGAACGTACCGCCCGCGTACGCGAGCGAATGCAGGCTCGTGCCGCCCGACGTCACGGTGACGACGCACGGCAGCGCGGCATTGACCGTCACGCGGTAGTTGCCGCCGCCGTCGGTCAGCGTCGTCGCCGAGCCCGTCACGCAGCTGACCGTCACCTGCGCGCTCGCGAGCGCGTCGCCCGTCGCGGCCGTGCCCGACAGCGCGACGGTTTGCGTGTTGTTGTTGTTGAAGCAGACATCCACGCCGAAGCAAGCATCGCCGTTGCACGCCTGAAGCGCTGCGAGGGTGGCGACGCAGAGCGTGCCCAGCGCGGGGCGGATGAAACGCCTGGGGTGCAGGTTCATGGTCGCTGGCCTTGAGGAGAGTGGGGCAACCGGTAGGCGCCGACAGTGCGGCGCCGTTCACATTCTATGTCCCGAAGCGGGGCGCTGCTTGCCCGTTTCGTTCGCCTGGCCGGCCTGCGGCCGGACGCGGCCCGGCGACGAGCGCGTCGTGCAGCGGCACGCTGAAATGACGAGATCCGGAAGTCGGCCGGAAACCTTTCAGTTCCTTTCGCAATTGGTTATGCTGCGGGACGATTAAAAACGACGAGAGAACGTGCCGTTCCCGATGGAGCCGGCGCGCCGTTTCCGACATGAATTCGAAACGACAGACGGGCCGGCCGTGCGCGCCGGGCGGCGAAGGTGATCCGGCATCGCGGGCAGGCACGGCCCGAACCGGCATTCGGCACACACGCGGCACCAAGGGCGTGACCGGCAGGTCCGGCTTCCGGAAGGCCACTGCGTTGCTCGCGGGCGCGATCCTGCTGTTCGGCGGCACGGCCATCGCGGCGCCGGCCGAAGAGGGCAGCGTCGCCGTCGCGGCGTCCATGGCCACCACGTTTTCCACCCCGGCCCGGTCGGCCTGCACACACGTGGCCGCCGCGGCAGCCTATCCGGTCGCCCCGAAGCCGGAAGCCGCGCCGCCGTTGCGAGGCCGCGTGACGGACACGACGGGCGCGCTGAGCGCGGCCTGCGCCTCCGAGCTGACCGACCGCCTCGCCGCGCTCGAACAACGGCTCGGCGTACAGGTCGCGATCCTGCTGGTCGGGTCGACCGGGCAATCGACGATCGAACAGTTTGCGACCACCGTGTTCGACCAATGGAAACTCGGCAAGGCCCAGGTCAACAACGGCCTGCTGCTCGTCGCCGCGCTCAACGACCATACCGTGCGGATCGAAGTCGGCTACGGGCTCGAAGGCACGATTCCGGACATCGTCGCGGGCCGGATCATTCGTGAGCGGATCGTGCCGGCATTCCGCGAGAACCGCATTGAAGCCGGCATCAGCGATGCGCTGGACGCGCTGACGCACGAAATGATGCCGGCCGACGTCGCCGCGCCGGAGCAGCCCGCACCCGCCATGGCGCTCGACGGGCGCGACGAAGCATACGAAACGGCCGCAGCGACCGCGGCGAGCGCGACGAATTCCGCGAACCCGCCGCCCCGCGACGCGCGAGCCGGCGGCGAAAAATACCAGTCGAACGGCCTGCCCGAGCGGAAACGCCCGAACGCGGGCGGCGTGCGGTTCTGGTTCCTGCTCGGGGTTGCCAATGTCGTGCTCGGCGTGGTCGCGCAATGGCGCAAGCTGCGCCGCAGGGTGGCGCTCCTGGCCGCCTGGCTCGTGGCGGCCGTCGTGCCGGTCGTGATGCTGCCGGTCGGCGCGATCTTCAACGGCAATCTCGAAGCCATGCTGGGCGCCGCAGCGTTCATTCCGACGGCAGCCGGTGTCGGGCCGTGCCTGCTCGGCATCAACCTGTTCCTGTCGGCGCGCGTGCGCAAAATCACCGCGATCGTGGGCGGGACGCTGTTCATGATCGTCGCGATCGGGCGCGAAATGGACTATTCGGTCGGGGAAGTGCTGTCCGGCATCTTCGGCGTGCTGTGCGTACTTGCCGTGATCTGGGCGAAGCTGACGGGCGGCGGCTCGTCTTCGTCGTCATCCTCGTCCGGCTCACGGTCGCCATCGAGTTCCGATTCGTTTCGCGGCGGCGGCGGATCGAGCGGCGGTGGCGGCGCATCGGGCCGCTGGTAGCGTCCGCGCGCAGCCTGCCTGCGCACCTGATTCCTTTCACCTGCCGCTCCGCACGGAGCGTTCAACCGGAAACAACCCCATGATGAAATGGTTTCGAATCCTGCTCGTGTGCTGCGTGCTGGCCCCGCTCGCGGGGTGCGGCTACAACGCGATCCAGTCGTCCGACGAGGACATCAATGCCGCATGGTCCGAAGTGCTGAACCAGTATCAGCGCCGCGCGGACCTCGTGCCGAATCTCGCCGCGTCGGTGAAGGGCTACGCGTCGCACGAGGCGCGCGTGCTGACCGAGGTGGCATCGGCCCGTGCGCGCGTGGGCAGCGTGCAGATGACGCCGGAGATGGCGAAGGACCCGGCCGCGCTCGCGGCGTTCGACCAGCGGCAGGGCGAGTTGTCCGGGGCGCTGAGCCGGCTGATGGTGGTGTCCGAGCGTTATCCGGAGCTGAAGGCGAACGAAGCGTTCCGCGACCTGCAGACCCAGCTCGAAGGCACGGAAAACCGCATCGCGGTCGCGCGCGGCCGTTACATCAAGACGGTGCAGCACTACAACGTGCAGATCCGCCAGTTCCCGGGCGTCGTGATCGCGAAGATCTTCGGCTACCAGCCGCGCCCGAATTTCAGCGTCGCGAACGAAGCGGCGGTTTCGACCGCGCCGACACTCGATTTCTCCGCGCAGCCGCAGCCGGCGAAGGCAAACGCGGCCGGCGAGTAAGGTCTGAGCGCCAGGTCGGAGCGTCAGATCTGAACGTCAGGTCGAAAAGCCCGACCGAAGCGCGCGTTCACGGCTTGCGCGCAGCCGCCTTCGCGAACGCGCCGCGCACCTCGAAGCCGATCGCGTCGGCAACATTGCCGCGCGCATCGACGAGTTCGAGCCGGTGCCGGCCCGGCCACGGCATCCACGCGATACGGTCGGCATGCCCGATCACCTTGTCGTCGAGCCGCCACGCGAACTTCGCGGCGCGCCCGGCCGAGCGCTCGAACCAGATCCGCTGATTCTTCGGCGGAATGTCCGGGTCGATCGCGAAGATCGTGCCGTCGGTCGGCGTGCCGATCGTCAGCGGCGCGCGCGCGCCGTCCTTGCCCGGCGTGACGGGGGCGGCGAGCCGGATCGTGTCGACCGCCGTGCCCGCGACGAACCACTCGTTGCGTGACGGTTCGATGTCGCGCTCGAAGGTGATGCGGCGCGTCTCGACGCCGGCCGGCGCGCGCGGCGCGCGGCTCGGCACGTCGCGGTGCAGGTACCCGACGACGGCCGACCACACCGGCGACGCGCCCGTGACACCCGACACGTCCCACATCGGCGAGCCGTCCGCGTTGCCGACCCACACGCCGACCGTATAGCGCGACGTGAATCCGACGGTCCAGTTGTCGCGCATGTCCTTGCTCGTGCCGGTCTTGACTGCCGAGAAGAAGCGCGTCGCGAGCGGATTGTCGAAGCCGAACGTGCGCACGCGCGCGTTGTTGTCGGACAGGATGTCGGTCACGACGAAGCTGGCTGCCTCGCTGAACACGCGCGTGCCGTCGGCCGCGCGGGCGGGCGACGCGGCCGATGCGCCGGATGCCGGTGCCGGCGTTGGCGCTGGCCGGTCGACGACCTGGCGGGCGACGCCGCCGTTCGCGAGCGCGCGGTACGCGTTGGTCAGCGACAGCAGCGTGACGTCCGCACTGCCGAGCGCGAGGCTGAAGCCGTAGTAGTCGCCTTCCTGCGCGAGCGGCAGGCCGAGCGCGGTCAGCGTGCGCGCGAAGCGGTGCGGCGTGACGAGCACGAGCGTGCGCACGGCCGGTACGTTCAACGAGCCGCCGAGCGCGCTGCGCACGCTCACCCAGCCCTTGAAATCCTTGTCGTAGTTCTGCGGGATGTACAGGCCGCCGCCGGCGGCGAGGTTGATCGGCGCGTCGTCGAGCAGCGACGCGGCCGTCAGCCGTTTCTCGTCGATCGCCTGCGCGTACAGGAACGGCTTGAGTGTCGAGCCGGCCTGGCGCGGCGCGAGCACGGCGTCGACGTCGCGCGCGCTCGACAGCGCGCCGGACGAGCCGACCCACGCACGAATCTCGCCGGTCGCGTTGTCGATCACGACGACCGCACCGTCCTGCACGTTGCGCCGGTGCGCGGGCGCGTTGAGTTCGGTCAGCGCGCGCATCAGCGTGTCGCGCGCGAAGCGCTGCAGCGGCGCATCGAGCGTCGTGCGCACCTGCGCGCCGGCCGCCGGCCGAACCTCGGCCGCGATGCGTCGCGCGAAGTGCGGGGCGAGGGCGGCGCCGTCGTCGCGCGCGGCGCTGGCCGGCCGCGCGGTGACCAGCTGCACGTAGCCGTCGAGGGAAGCACAGGCCTGCTCCGCATGCATGTCGCGCAGGATCCGGCACGCACGCTCGGCGACTTTCGCGGGCGTGGCGTTGGGCGCACGCACGAGTGCGGCCGCGATCGCGGCCTCGCGCGCGTCGAGGCCCGACGGCGCCTTGCCGAACAGCACCTGCGACAGCGCGGCGAGGCCGATCGTCTCGCCGCGGAACGGCACGAGGTTCAGGTATGCCTCGAGCACCTGGTCCTTGCGCCAGCCGCGTTCGAGCAGCAGCGCGTTGACGGCTTGCGAGGCCTTCTGCGGCAGCGAGCGCTGGCCCGACCGGCGCGGCGAATCGCTGAGCAGCCCGGCGAGCTGCATCGTGACGGTCGATGCGCCGCGCGTGCGTTCGTTCCACAGGTTGCCCCACGCGGCGCCGGCGATGCCGCGCCAGTCGACGCCGCTGTGTTCGTAAAAGCGCTTGTCTTCCGACACGACGATCGCCTCGCGAAACGCCGGCGACACGTCCGCGAGCGACACCCAGTCGCCGCGCCGTTCGGTGAGGTCGACGCGCGTGCGCTGCAGCGGCGTGCCGTCGCGCGCGAGCAGCACCCAGTCGGAGCTGCGCCAGTTGCGGCGCACTTCGTCGTAGCCAGGCAGCGCATGCGCGACGAGCGGCGCGGCCAGCACGACGGCGACGAATACGCGGCCGGCGAAACGCGCCGGCCGCGGCAATACCTGATCGATCATCGCGTACTCGTTACTTGCCCGCTTCGGCCGGCTTCACGGTCATCGGCGGGTTCGGCCACAGGCCGTACACGGACGGCGCGTACAGTGCCTCGACACGCGTCGGCGGCAGCCCGAACGTGCCGACGTTGTTCAGCCGCACCGTGTACTCGACCGAGAATTTGCCCTTCGGCAGATAGTCGTAGTACGCACGGTAGCCGTCGAAGTCGCGCTCGATGAACGCCGGCCAGGCGCCGTCCGGCGTCTTCTCGCCCTGCGTCGCGGCTTCGGAGTCGCGGCCGAGGCCCGAACCGAGGATCGTCGAACCGGCCGGAACCGGATCGTTGACGACGACCCACGTCATGTCACTCTGCGCATCGATGTCGAGATGCACGCGCACGACGTCGCCGCGCGTCAGCACGCCCTTGACGGCGGGCGACACCGGCGTGACGGTCTTCGTGATCCGGTAGCCGGCAGCGAACGGCGAACGCAGCGGCACGGCCGCGAGGCTTTCGATCGTGGCCCACGGGCGGCCGGTGCCGTCTTGCGTGACGGACAGCGTGGCCGGTGCCTGCGACGCGCGCGGCCACGGCAGCATCACGCTGCGAGCCGCGGCGGCGCGGGTGGCCGGGGTGGCGGGGGCGGCCGATGCAGCCGGGTCGGCGGGCGCGGGTGCCGGCGCCTGCGACCACGAGATCGTGCGTTCGTCGCCGCCGAGCGCGACCTTCGTCGCGCCGGCAACCGGCGTGCTCTCGTAGGTGCGCGAGAAGCGCTCGACCGCGAGCAGGCCGAGCGCGTTCGACGTGGTCGTCTGCCATGCGCCCTGGCGCTGCAGGGCGAGCAGGCCGGCCGTCACGCGCGGCATCTCGTCCTTCCACGCCGGATCGCCGGCGAATTCCAGCGCGAGGCGGGCCGCGTTGGTCTCGTTGCTGGTCATCAGCCACCACAGGTCGTCGTCGCGCGCGGTCGAGAACACGAGCTGCGTGCCCTGGTACGTGAGGCGTGCCCGCAGGATCTGCTCGACCTGCGCGCGTTTCTCGTCGCGTTGCGGGATGTCCTTCACGCGCGTGAGGATCGCGTGATAGTCGATCACCGCCGACGTCGGCCACTGGTTCGGCGCGATCTCGATCGAGCCGAGCATGCGTCCTTGCGCGGCACCGTAGCGCGACAGCGCCTCGATCGCGGCGAGCTTGCGGAGGTCGCGATCCTGGCGCGGCGCCCACGTGTTGCGCTCGAGGCGGCCGTCGACGAAGCGCGCGAGCCCGGCTTCGAGCTGCGTGCGGAGGTCTTCCGGCAGCGCGAAGCGCGGGTCGAGACGGCTCGCCTCGTCGGACACCACGAGCAGGTACGACGACAGCGTCGCGCTGCCGGCGTGCGAATCGTCGGACGACGGCGGGAAGTAGCTCGCGAGCCCGTCGCTGTCGAGATAGACGGGCATGCGGGCGATCAGCGCCTGCCATTGCGCGGGATCGCGCAGGCCGATCGCGCGCGACGTCTGCTGTTCGAGGCAGCGGTACGGATAGCGCTCGAACCAGCGCTTCACGCCGGGCAGCCCGTCGGCGAGCTTCGACTGCAGCGACACGGCGATGCCGCCGCGCGGCAAGCCTTGCGCGTTGTTCGCGGCGCCGGCCGGGGAGGCGACCGGCACCGTCAGCGTGCCGTCGACCTGCGCGAGCGTCGCCTGCTGAACCGTGACCGGCAGTGCGGGCACGACCTTCTGCGCAACCGCCAGCGCGTCGGACGCGCGCTTGCCGCCTTGTTCGGCCGCTTCGATGCGCCAGTTCAGCGCACCGGCCGCGTCGAGCGCCTGCTCGGGCACGGTGATCGTCCAGGCGACTTCGGTTGCCGTATTGGCCGCCAGCGATACGGTTTGCGGTGAGACATCGAGGCCCGTCACGCGCGGCGTCACGACGACCTGCATCGCGCGGTCGGTCGTGTTGCGCAGCGTGACTTGCGCGCGGAACGCGTCGCCTTCGCGCACGAGCGGCGGCAGGCCGGAGATCAGCTGCAGATCCTGCGTACTGCGGATCGACGTGCTGCCGGTGCCGAAGCGGTCGGGGCCGACCGCCGCGATCGCGACGATCCGGAAGCGCGTGAGCGCGTCGTTCAGCGGCACCTCGACGGTCGCGCTGCCGTTGGCGTCCAGCGTCACGCGCGGATTCCACAGCAGCAGCGTGTCGAACAGCTCGCGCGTCGGCGCGCTGCCGCCGCCGCCGCCGGCCGGCACGGCCTTGCGGCCGAAGTGGCGGCGGCCGACGATTTCCATCTGCGCGGTGGCCGTCTCGACGCCGTACGCGCGCCGCCGCAGCATCGCGTCGAGCAGGTCCCAGCTGTTGTTCGGCATCAGTTCGAGCAGCGCCTCGTCGACGGCCGCGACCGCGATCTGCGTGCCGGCCGGCGCGGGCTGGCCGTTCGGCAGCGTGACCTTCACGTGCGCCTGAGCCTTGCTGCGCACGGTGTAGCGCGTCGCGTCGGTCGTCACGGTCACGCCGAGACGGTGGACGCCGGTGCCGACCTTGATCTCGCCGAGGCCGTAGCGGAACGCGGGTTTCGACAGGTCGACGAACGCGGTCGGCGCTTCATAGTGACGGCCCTCGCGCCAGAATGCGCGTGCCCATTCGACCGGTGCCTTCCAGCCCCACGTGAAGAACGAGTACCACGGCACCTCGCGAATCCGGCCGCGCAGCGCGAGCACCGACACATAGACGTTCGGCCCCCACGTGTCGCCGACCTTCAGGTCGACCGTCGGGTTCTTGCCGTTCAGTTCGACGATGTGCGTTTCCATCACGCCGCCACGCTCGACCGCCACCAGCGCGGTCGCGTAGCGGAACGGCATGCGCACCTGGAAGCGGGCGGTTTCGCCCGGTTCGTACGAGGTTTTCTCGGGGATCACGTCGATCCGGTCGGTGTTGTCGCCGCCGAACCAGAGTTCGTCTTCGCGCGTGACCCATACCGAGGTCGACGCGTTCGACGTGCGGCCGTCGCCGTCCTTCGCCACCGCGATCAGCTGCACGTTGCCGGCCTGTTCGAGCGTCGCGTCGCAGGCCATGCGGCCCTTGTCGTCGGTCTTGCCCGAGCACAGCACGCCGAGGTCGCGGGTGTCGCTCTTGTTGTCGTACGCATAGAAGCCGCCGACCATCCGCTTGCGCGACGACGTCGTGATGCGCGCGACGCCCTTGATCTCGATCGGCACCGACGCGCGCGGCTTGCCTTGCAGGTCGACCGCCAGCGCCTGCACGGGCACGCGCTGGCCGACCGAGACCCAGCGGCCCGCCTTGATGCCGGCCACCACCGCGGCCGGCCACAGGATCGTGTCGCCGCGAATCGTCTGCACTTCGCCGTTCGGGTCCGCGAACGTCGCTTCGAGCGCGATGCGCTTCGGTGCGTCGACGTCGGGCAGGCCCTTCAGCGTGACCGAGCCCGCACCGTTGCGGTCGAGCGTCAGCGGCAGCTTGTCGGCGATCAGCTTCGTCGCGTCGGGATCGTTGCTCGATGCCGATGACGACGCGTTGTCGCCGTCCTGCGAATCGTCGTCGGCATTGCCGTCGCTCGTGTCGGGGCGATACGGCGTGAAGCTGAAATCCTCGAAGCGATCGGCGAACGGCGGCGATGCCCACTTCATCAGCGCCGACACCTGCACGGGCAGGTTCGATGCGCCACCGCCCGACACGTAGTCGATCTGCACCGCGAGCGGCGCTTCCTTCACGGCGACGAGCGGGCTTTTCTGCGCGTCGCGCGCGCCGATCGATCCCTTCAGCACCGGCAGGCGGAACGCCTCGACGCGGAAGCTGCCGCTGTAGTAGGTGGACGTGGGCGAGTCTTCCGGGCCGCCTTCGAGCTCGACGCTGTATTCACCGAGCTTCGCGGCGGCCGGCAGCGTGAACTGCGAGTCCGCGCTGTGGTCGGCCGCCCACGTGAGCGGCAGCTTGTAGGTCTGGCCCGTGCCGAGATGGCGGATCGTCACGCGCGTCGGGTATTGCGACGGGAACGCGAGGCTCTGCAGCGTCTCGGACCGGATGAAGTGCTTCATCGACACGGTTTCGCCCGCGCGCAGCAGCGTGCGGTCGAACACCGTATGCGCGCGCACGGTCCGTGCGCTGTCGGTATCGGTCGGCACGTTGAAGCGCCACGATTCGATCCCGCGGTTCCAGCCCGAGCTGACGAACGCCATGTCGGGGCCCGTCTTCGGATCGTTCACGCGGGCCGACACGAAGTAGTCGTCGAAGCGTTGCTCCGAGTCGGACGAACTGCATGCTCGCTTCGATTCGAACGCGCCGTCGATCTTCAGCAGCCCCTGCGCATCGGTCGTGCCCGATGCGATTTCGTCGCCGTTGCAGTCCGACACGCGGATCCGCGCGTTCGGCACGGGCTTGCCCTTGTCGAGCGTCGTGACCCACACGAGGTTGTTTTCGCGGCCCTGTTTCAGGTGCACGCCGAGGTTGGTGACGAGCACCGTGGTGCGCACGTACATGCTCGACGGCTTCGCGAGCAGCGAGCGGCCGAGCGCGGGCGACGCGAGTTCGAGCACGTAGAAGCCGGGCTTGTCGATCGGCACGCCGACGACTTCGAACGGGCGCAGCGCCTTCGGGTCCGCCTTCGGCAGCGTCAGCGCCTGCACGCCGGGCTGGCCCTTGAGCAGGGTCAGCGAGCGCACGTCGATGCGGCGATCCTTCGGTGCGGGCGCCTTCTCGCCGGCCTCGCGCGGCACGTAGACGGGGTGCTGGCCCTTGCGTTCGAGCAGCCCGGGAATCTGGCTGTCGATCGAGCCGGCCGTCATCGACCAGTTGTCGAAGCGGTCGACGGTGCGCATCCACTGACGAATCGCGGTGTCGTCGTCGACCTTCAGGTTCGAGAACTGCGCGCCCTGGGTGTTGAGGCCGTCGATATGCAGGTCGGCCTCGACGTTGCGCAGCGTGACGGGCACGAGCGCGGGCGTATCGGGTTCGGCGAAGCGCTCGACGATCCCGAAGGTGCCCGACGAGAACTTCGCGAGCGGCGGCATCGGTGCGGTGCGCGTCGCGAGCGGGAACAGGTCGGCGTTCGACAGAGGTCGGTCGGTCACGTCGCGCAGGCCCGACGGCAATTCGATCGTCAGGCCGGCCTGCTCGGGCAGCGGCGGGTTGAACGTGACGGTGGTGACTTCCTCGCTCTTGTCGTCGGCCGCGAAGGTCGGCGACAGCGAACCGTCAGGGCCGCGCAGCTTGATCGCCTCGGCGTTCTTGCGCGAGATCGGCGCGTTGAACGACAGCGTGAGCGGGCGCAGCGGCGTGCAGGGCGCTTTCGCGTTCTCGCGCTCGCACGAGAAGCTCGCGGCGAACGGTGCGCGCACGGTGAAATCGAAGCGCCGTTCCGTTTCGTTCGGAATCCCGCTCGGGCTCGTGACACCCTTGCCGTACACGAGCTGCATCTTCGCGCTCGCGGGCAGCGCCTGCGCGCACGACAGCGTCAGTACGCGCGCGGCATCCTTCTTCAGCCCGAAGTGATCGAGCAGCGCGTTGCGCGCATCGTCGTCGGCGGCCGTGACGGGAATGCGGTTGCCGATGCCGGCCGCTTCGCACCAGATGTTCGCGAGCGCCGAACGCGGTTCGGCCGGGCCGTTCAGCTTGAGCACGAATACCTGGTGTTCCTCGATCTCGCGCGAGCCGGGGCGGACGTTCACCGGGAACGGGCCGCCCGTCTGGAACGTGAAGCGGCGCGGGCCGCTGGCCGCATTGCCGGCGACCGAACGCAACGTGTCGTTGAGCGCGACCGAGCAGCGCACGCCGGGCGGCAGGTCGTTTTCGAAATCGTAAACCCAGGTCTTGTCGTCGAGCCAGTGACCCTGGCCGCGCGCGGCCGCGGAATCGTTGCAGGTGACGCGCGCGGGATTCGGCGCGGACGCCGAGCCGAACGCGACCATCGGTTCGTCGAACTTGACGACGCTCTGCCGGACTTCGGTGACGGTGCCTTGCGGCGAGACGCTCACCGTGCGGGCCGCGCCCGCATGCAGCGACAGTGCCGTGGCGCCGCCGAGCGCCGCGACGGCGCCAAGGCGCCAGAGCAGCCGGGTGGTGTGGTGGATGCGTTCCGTTTTGTTCTGTTTGTCGTGCTGCTTCATCGCTCGATTGCCCTCGGAGGGAAGCTTTCTGTTTGATTGCACGCGATTCTAACCGACCGACATGCGCATGCATCGTCGCGTGCAGTCAGTGTGTCGCCGGTGTACGACATGGGTGCGTCGGCCGCAACTTTGTCGCGCCGACGATACAAAAAAGCATCGAAATGTCGATTGTCTCGGATTGCGGAACATTTAATGGACTATAAAAAGATTGTTCGATCCGATTTGTGCGCGTACATTTCAGGTCCGCGCCAATGTTTGAGAAATATCAAGCGTGGTTTTCCCGAATCCGGTGTTCGAGAGAAAAGGAAACATGCACAACGACAACACTCCCCACTCGCGTCGCACTGGCGACGCAGCCGTAACAGGCATCACTCGGCGTCAATGGCTGCAGGGCGCACTGGCGCTGACGGCGGCGGGCCTCACGGGCTCGCTGGCGTTGCGGGCCCTGGCCGACGATCCCGGCACCGCGCCGCTCGATACGTTCATGACGCTCTCCGAAGCATTGACAGGCAAGAAGGGGCTGAGCCGCGTGCTCGGCCAGCGCTTCCTGCAGGCCTTGCAGAAGGGTTCGTTCAAGACGGCCGACAGCCTGCCGCAACTCGCCGGCGCACTCGCGTCCGGTTCGCTGAATCCCGATCAGGAAACACTCGCGCTGAAGATTCTTGAGGCGTGGTATCTCGGCGTCATCGACAACGTCGTGATTACCTACGAAGAAGCATTAATGTTCAGCGTCGTGTCCGATACGCTCGTGATCCCGTCGTATTGCCCCAACAAACCCGGCTTCTGGGCCGACAAACCGATCGAGAGGCAAGCCTGATGGCCGATACCGATACGCAAAAGGCCGACGTCGTCGTTGTCGGCTCGGGTGTCGCAGGCGCGATCGTCGCACACCAGCTCGCGATGGCGGGCAAGTCCGTGATCCTGCTGGAAGCCGGCCCGCGCATGCCGCGCTGGGAAATCGTCGAGCGCTTCCGCAACCAGGTCGACAAGACCGATTTCATGGCGCCGTATCCGTCGAGCGCATGGGCGCCGCACCCGGAATACGGCCCGCCGAACGACTACCTGATCCTGAAGGGCGAGCACAAGTTCAACTCGCAGTACATCCGCGCGGTGGGCGGCACGACGTGGCACTGGGCCGCGTCGGCGTGGCGCTTCATCCCGAACGACTTCAAGATGAAGACCGTGTACGGTGTCGGCCGCGACTGGCCGATCCAGTACGACGACATCGAGCATTACTACCAGCGCGCCGAGGAAGAGCTCGGCGTGTGGGGCCCGGGCCCCGAGGAAGACCTGTACTCGCCGCGCAAGGAGCCGTACCCGATGCCGCCGCTGCCGTTGTCGTTCAACGAGCAGACGATCAAGAGCGCGCTCAACGGCTACGACCCGAAGTTCCACGTGGTGACCGAGCCGGTCGCGCGCAACAGCCGCCCGTACGACGGCCGGCCCACTTGTTGCGGGAACAACAACTGCATGCCGATCTGCCCGATCGGTGCGATGTACAACGGCATCGTGCACGTCGAGAAGGCCGAGCAGGCCGGCGCGAAGCTGATCGACAGCGCGGTCGTCTACAAGCTCGAGACCGGGCCGGACAAGCGCATCACCGCCGCGGTCTACAAGGACAAGACGGGTGCCGACCATCGCGTCGAAGGCAAGTACTTCGTGATTGCCGCGAACGGTATCGAGACGCCGAAGATCCTGCTGATGTCCGCGAACCGCGATTTCCCGAACGGTGTCGCGAACAGCTCGGACATGGTCGGCCGCAACCTGATGGACCACCCGGGCACCGGCGTGTCGTTCTACGCGAACGAGAAGCTGTGGCCGGGCCGCGGCCCGCAGGAGATGACGTCGCTGATCGGCTTCCGCGACGGCCCGTTCCGCGCGACCGAAGCCGCGAAGAAGATCCACCTGTCGAACATGTCGCGCATCAACCAGGAGACGCAGAAGATCTTCAAGGCCGGCAAGCTGATGAAGCCCGAGGAGCTCGACGCGCAGATCCGCGATCGTTCCGCGCGCTACGTGCAGTTCGACTGTTTCCACGAAATTCTGCCGCAGCCCGAGAACCGCATCGTGCCGAGCAAGACGGCCACCGACGCGATCGGCATCCCGCGCCCGGAGATCACCTATGCGATCGACGACTACGTGAAGCGCGGCGCCGTGCACACGCGCGAGGTCTACGCGACGGCCGCGAAGGTGCTGGGCGGTACCGAAGTCGTCTTCAACGACGAGTTCGCGCCGAACAACCACATCACGGGCGCGACGATCATGGGCGCGGATGCACGCGACTCCGTCGTCGACAAGGACTGCCGCACGTTCGACCATCCGAACCTGTTCATCTCGAGCAGCTCGACGATGCCGACCGTCGGTACGGTGAACGTGACGCTGACGATCGCGGCGCTCGCGCTGCGGATGTCGGACACGCTGAAGAAGGAAGTCTGACCGTGCGGAAATCTACTCTCACCTTCCTCCTCGCCGGCTGCCTCGCGCTGCCGGGCCTCGCACGCGCGGCCGATGCGGCCGATCCGGCGCTGGTCAAGCGCGGCGAATACCTCGCGGTCGCGGGCGACTGCATGGCCTGCCACACCGCGAAGGGCGGCAAGCCGTTCGCGGGGGGTCTCGGCATGCCGATCCCGATGCTCGGCAAGATCTATACGAGCAACATCACGCCCGATCCCGAGACGGGCATCGGCAACTGGTCGGCCGAGGACTTCGAGCGCGCGGTGCGCCACGGGGTGTCGAAGAACGGCGACAACCTGTATCCGGCGATGCCGTACGTGTCGTACGCGAAGATCAACGACGACGACGTGCAGGCGCTGTACGCGTACTTCATGCACGGCGTCGAACCGGTCAAGCAGGCGCCGCCGAAGAACGAGATCCCCGCGCTGCTGAGCATGCGCTGGCCGCTGAAGATCTGGAACTGGCTGTTCCTGAAGGACGGCGTCTACCAGCCGAAGCCGGCGCAGAGCGCCGAGTGGAACCGCGGCGCGTATCTCGTGCAGGGCCTCGCGCACTGCAGCACGTGCCACACGCCGCGCGGCATCGCGATGCAGGAGAAGTCGCTCGACGAGACGGGCGGCAGCTTCCTGTCGGGTTCGGTACTCGCGGGCTGGGACGGCTACAACATCACGTCCGACCCGAACGCCGGGATCGGCGGCTGGACGCAGCAGCAGCTCGTCCAGTACCTGCGCACCGGCACCGTGCCGGGCCTCGCGCAGGCGGCCGGGCCGATGGCCGAGGCGATCGAGCACAGCTTCTCGAAGATGACCGAAGCCGACATCGGCGCGATCTCGACGTACATTCGCACGGTGCCGGCAGTTGCCAGCGGCGACGCGAAGCAGTCGCGCTCGTCGTGGGGCAAGCCGGCCGAGGACGGCTTGACGCTGCGCGGCGCCGCGCTCGCGTCGTCGGGCATCGATCCGGCGCGGCTGTATCTCGGCAACTGCGCGACCTGCCACCAGATGCAGGGCAAGGGCACGCCGGACGGTTATTACCCGCCGCTGTTCCACAACTCGACGGTGGGCGCACCGAATCCGACCAACCTCGTGCAGGTGATCCTGAACGGCGTGCAGCGCAAGGCCGGCAGCGAGGACGTCGGGATGCCGGCGTTCCGCCACGAGCTGTCGGATGCGCAGATCGCCGCGCTGACGAACTACCTGACCGGGCAGTTCGGCAATCCGGCCGCGAAGGTGACCGAGCAGGACGTCGCGAAGCTGCGCTGATGGGGCGCGCGACGAAGCAGGGCGATAACTGACAAGAGGAGGAGCACAGCACATCGGGTTGTTGCCCGATGCCGGTTGTTGCAGAGCGGGACGGGTGGCGCAGGCGGCCGCCCGTCCCGGTTCATTCGCAATCCGGTGCGCCGCGCGTATTTGCGCCATGCGCATCGCTTTCGTTGATCGACACCATGACACCGAATCAACCGTTTCTCGCGTCCCAGCGCGATGTGCTGCTGCTGCTTGCCCGGATCCTGCTCGTGATCCTGTTCGTGATGTTCGGCTGGAAGAAGATCGTCGACTTCCCCGGTACCATCGCGTTCATGGGTTCGGAAGGCGCGCCCGCGCCGATCATTTCCGCCGCGATCTCGGTCGTGATGGAACTGTTCGTCGGGGTCGCGATCCTGGTCGGCTTCCAGACGCGCGCGCTCGCGCTGCTGCTGGCGCTCTATACGATCGGCACCGGCATCATCGGCCACCATTACTGGACGATGACGGGCGGCGAGCAGATCAACAACATGATTCATTTCTACAAGAACATCGCGATCTCCGGCGGCCTGCTCGCGCTTTGCGCGGCGGGCCCCGGGCGTTTCTCGATCGATCGCGGATAAGCAGACCCGGGGCGCGCGCATGGGGCGCGCGCGGGAAGGTCGAGACTCCGAGGGGGCATCATTTTGCGACTCAAACATTTCGCATGGCTGATCGCGGCCGCCACACCGGCGGCTGCCTTTGCACAGACGAGCGTGACGCTGTACGGCCGGATCGACGGCGGCATCGAATACCTGAACCACATCGCGCAGCCGAACGGCGGCAGCGCGACCCGCTGGAGTGCCGAAGGCGGCGACTGGGGCACCAGCATGTTCGGCTTGAAGGGCTTCGAGGATCTCGGCGGCGGGCTGTCGACGGTCTTCAACCTGGAGACCGCGTTCCAGGTGATGAACGGCACGACGGGCGGCGGGCGCATGTGGTCGCGGCGCGCGTATGTCGGGCTCAAGAGCGACACGTGGGGCCAGCTGCAGGCCGGCCGAAACCTGTTCATCGACAGCGACGGGGTGTGGGAATTCGACCCGTTCGTCCAGCAGGCGTTTTCGTCGGCATCGCTCGTGCGCGGCCGCAACTGGCAGCAGACCAGCAACAACATCGAATATCACAGCCCCGTGATCGGCGGCTTCGACGTGCAGGCGCAATATGCGTTCGGCAACCAGTCGCGCGGCTTCAACTACGGCGCGGCCGACGATTTCGGCCGCTCGGACGGGATCATGATCTCGTACCACTCACCGTTGCTCGACGTACGCGGCATCTACGATGAACTGCGCGACAGCAACGGCAAGTTCAGCAACATCTTCACCGCGTCACGCGAGTATTTCGTCGGTGCGAACGTCAAGGTGTCGAAGTTCAAGATCCAGGGCGCGTATACGCACTACCAGGCGCCGGACAGCCCGGCCGGGGTGGCCGATCGCGCCGATCACTACTGGCTCGGTGCGACCTACACCGCGACGCCGCAATGGGCCGTGACGGGCGGCGGTTACTACGTGAAGGTGGGTGATGGCGGTGGAGACGCGTCGCACGATCCGTCGGGGCACGCGATGATGTACGTGCTCGGCACCACGTACAACCTGTCGAAGCGCACGTTCCTGTACGGCACGGTCGCGTATGTGCGCAACGGCGGGAATTCGAACTTCTCGCTGCTCGCGACGCCGCGTGATGCGACGTCGGGGACGAGCCCGATGACGGGCGAGTCGCAGACGGGGGCGTATGTGGGGATGATGCATACGTTCTGAGCGGGGCGGATTGCGCACGGAAAGGCACGGGTGATGAAGGTCCGTGCCTTTTTTGTGTTTACAAGGTTTCTCGAATCGTTGCTGAACGCGCACGACGGGCGCTTGGCGAAGAAAGCGGCATCGACGATGCTCACGCCTGGCGTGTTCTCGGCGACTGCTTCTCGTCGATGAGGAATTCGGAAGAAGCGAGATCCGGCGCCCACCTGTCATGCAGGTCACGGCTTGCTGCGTGCTTTCGCTCTACGGCGGAATTCGGGTTCACTTGGGAATGCGGCAAAACGGTCCCTGACGCGTGACAGCGGCAATCCTCTCTGCAGAGGGCTACGAGGAATTGACAGCAATCTTCGCAACGCGCCCGCCCGTGACAAATTCAATTCGCAGCGCGCAACGCCACGAATTCACGAGGGTCTCGCGTCTCTCCTTCGTCGACAACCGGTGACACCACTATCCTGGTCTGCGGTTGGAAGCTCCCTGCCAGCACCGAATGCGCCCCGGGATCGTCGGTTCGCCGGCGAGGCATAAATATTGCCCCATGGGCCGTCGAGTGATGGGGGAGCGTGGAGCGTTGCCATAAGAAATTCTATAGACATCACTAGATATTCATTGATTTCCAGATTGATGCAATGGCGCGATAGTGCTGCCGTGCGTGTGCCGTGAAGGCATCACGGTTCCTTTCCATCACGAGCGAAAGCGCCACCTGTCTCTCTGCCCCATGTGTATCGTCAATCTCGCGCTCAGGCGCCCCTGCAGGTTCGTCGTCATGGCCACCCGGCTTGCGCCGGTACGCATGCCGGTCGACGTGCTGCCCGCGATCGATATGTCCGCGTTGTTCGACGTCGCGGCGCCGGGGCCTCGGCGCCTCGCAGGCGTCGGCCTTTGACCCGGTTACGCGGACACACAACATGAAAGTCCTGATCGTCGAAGACGAACCGAAAGTCGTTGAATACCTGAAGAGCGGCCTGACCGGGGAAGGCTGGGTCGTCGACACCGCGCTCGACGGCGAGGACGGTGCGTGGAAAGCCGTCGAATTCGACTACGACGTGATCGTGCTTGACGTGATACTGCCGAAGCTGGACGGCTTCGGCGTGCTGCGCGCGTTGCGCGCGCAGAAGCAGACGCCCGTCATCATGCTGACCGCGCGCGACCGCGTCGACGACCGTGTGCGCGGATTGCGCGGCGGCGCCGACGACTACCTGACCAAGCCGTTCTCGTTCCTCGAGCTGATCGAGCGGCTGCGTGCGCTGACGCGCCGCGCGCGCGTGCAGGAGTCGACGCTGATCTCGATCGGCGACCTGCGCGTCGACCTGATCGGCCGCCGCGCCACGCGCGACGGCACACGGCTCGACCTGACCGCGCAGGAATTCCAGCTGCTCGGCGTGCTCGCGCGGCGCAGCGGCGAGGTGCTGTCGAAGACGACCATCACCGAACTCGTGTGGGACGTGAACTTCGACAGCAACACGAATGTCGTCGAGACGGCGATCAAGCGCCTGCGCGCGAAACTCGACGGCCCGTTCGCGAACACGCTGCTGCACACGATCCGCGGGATGGGTTACGTGCTCGAGGCGCGCTAGGGTGGCGGCATCGGGAGCCAGACACAAAGCGCTCGATCGTCCTGCGGCTGTCGGCGATGTTCGGCATCGCGTCTCTGCTCATGTTCACGCGGGTCGGCTGTGGGCCGGTCGTGAATATGGCGCACCCACTGTTCGCCGACCTGCGCGCGATACCCGACACGCGCACCAAGGTCGCCGAGATGATCGTGTCGCCTGCAATCACGTCCGGGCGCCGGCGCTTCCTGCAGGAGCAGTATCGTGCGCTGGGCCGGCATTTTCGCGATTCGAACGGCAAACGGGGCCGCGTATCAGAACCCGCACGCCTCGCTCGTCGTCAGCGTCGCGAACGGGCCATCGAGCGTCGCATTGTGATGCGCGACGATCCGCTCGGCCGGCAGATCCGGCGTATCCATGCACGTGTGCGCATCGGCGACCAGCACCGCGCGAAAGCCAAGATCGGCGGCCGCACGGCACGTGGTATCGACGCAGTACTGCGTCTTCATCCCCGCAATCACGATCTCGCCGATGCCGGCCGCACGCAGCCATTCGGCAAGCGGCGTGCCGGTAAAGCAGCTCGACCGCGTTTTGGCGAACACGGTATCGCGTGCGGCATCGATTGCGAGTTCAGGCAGCAGTGCGGTCAGCGGCGAGTCGGGCGCGATCGGCGAGCCGGCGGGGCCGGTGTGGCGCACGGCGAACACCGGTGCACCGGCTTCATGCGCGCGCCCGATCAACCGATTGATGTTCGCGAGCACGCGTTCGCCGTCGTATGGACGTTCGGGGCCGTGAAACAGGCCGACCTGCATGTCGACGACGAGCAGTGCGCGTTTCGGGGAAGAGACTTCGGGCATGGCGTTTCTCCTGAGTGACCGATACGGACGGAGAAACGACAAGACCCCGTCCGGAACCGGCGGGGCCTGTGAGGGGTTGCGCTACGACCTTGCGCGCACTCGCCGCACGAGCCCGCCGAAGGCGGTCGTGCGCGTCGTGGTCGAGGAAGTGGTCGTGGTGTGGCGCATGGAGCGATCATGCCCGATGCGCGCACACCACGTCAATCGCGCACTCGGCATTGACCGCCGTTCAGTCGAGCGCCTTCCCGGCTTTTTCGTCCATGCAGCGTATCGCGAGCAGCGTCATCGCATCGCAGCCGATCGTGTCGCTCCTTCCCACTTTCCTTGTCGCCTAGGGGAGTTAACCTATCACGCTTAGGACCACGACACAGTGAGTGAGCGACTGACCAGCGTACAACCGCATGTCGTACGATGTCCGTGCAACGCCACCGGAGCGCCGCCGATCATTCCGTTCACGTCGCCTTCGGCGATAGCCTGTGTTCCGTGCTCCTGGCACTCGACCATGTCACCTTTGCGAGCGATTGCCTTGCCATCTACAACGTCGGCATTCGAACCGGTCGCAACGGTGCCGCCATGCGGCGTGAGCGTATCACCCACTACGATGACTTGACGAACCATTTTTTCCTCTTGTGTAAAGTCGCGCAACGGCCCCTGTATGGTTACAAACCAATCGTATGGATGCCGGGCATCCCGGTTTCGGCATTCGGGCTGCCCAGGAACGTCCACTTCACATCTCCCATGGCGACATCGATAAAGCTGTCAGAGGCATGGGGAAATGCTTGCCCTTTCTCGACGAACGCTTGCCGATCCCAGCGGTTGTACAACACAGCCATCGGATGGTCATCCGCTACGCGACTTTCCCATATCCCAGTTTGGGGGCATCGCTGCCGACCGTTACACTGGATTGCCGACGCGAGTTCAGGGACTTCACGCAGTAGTCCCGTTTCAATCATATGCTTCAGGAAATCGTCGTGTTGCGGGGGCAGGGCATACGCTTCACCAAGGTAATGCCACTGTACTTGCTCGGCGGCTAGCCAGTCGAACAACGGCGCACGGAATCGTTCACCGATCTGGTAGTGCTCCGGCGTGTTCTGACGGGCGGGGATCAGATCGGCCTTGGAGACAGATGGTGGACCATACAGCGCGAGCCAATAGCCATTGAGCGGTACTGGGGTATTGCCCGTGACGACCATTGTGCTTTGTTCGCGTGATGCCACGGCATATCCGGCCGGAATGAATTCCCGGCCTTGCAGTGCGGCACTCTTCTGCAGTTTGGGTGGCGGCGTTACGGCCTTTGCGCCGTCGATCAACGTTTGTGCTTTACCGTCCCATTTGGGTAACGGTGCGGGGGGGAGCGGAAGTACCTTGTCGAGATTAGGCAGTTTCAGGCGGCCCTGATAGAACTCGAGTGCATCTCCAAGCCTGCTGTAACGTTCAGCACGAGCTTTGTCGATATGACCGACCAGGTTGGTGCCATCGGCGAGGTCCATTCCATCGAATTCCGTAAACAACTTATTGGCACATTCAGCAGAACCTAGCTTGACTCCTTGATGAAGGACGTTAAGCGCACGTAGCTTCGCTTCAGCAGTTTGCGGTCTCGCGTAAACATGTCCTAACTCCTTCGCGGCATTTCCATATCCTTGCGCGAGGGCGCATTCCAGCATCTGTGTCGCGATCGGTAGATTGCCCCAGAATTCACCGCCCGGATCATCATATGCGGCATCCGTCTTCGTTCCGATAAATGTTTGCGCGGATGGGCTACCCATATCAGCAGCGCGCTGGAAGAAGGCATATGCACTCGTGGCATCGCCACCTTTAATCAGCCCATTCTGATGGTAGATCCCCATCATGTCGTAGGCGTCAGGAACGCCCTGTTTCATTGCTTTTTCCACCCAGCTAATCGCGACCTCAGGATCATGCGTCGGCACCCCCTGACGATTGCTCAATATCAGCGACGCTATATTGAGCATCGCCTTCCAGTGATTGCGTTCCGCAGCCTGTGAGTAGAGTTGATAAATCTTTGGATAGTCGCGCCTGTTATAGTCAATGTTCGGATCATCAAGCGACAACGCCTGCTGGAACCACAGTTCGGCCTGTGGATCGACAGGTGGTACATGTTGGTCCTGATACACACAGGTAAAGGTCTTGCGATGTGGGTTGAATAACGGAAGTTTCTCGTAACGTGGCAGGTCGGACATGGATGCACTCAGCTTACTGGTCTGGACTGTAAATGGGTTAGCCTGCGAATCAATTGCCAGCATGTATAGGCTGACGACTAGAATTCGAAGAACAAGGTCAACAAGATTCGTGCTGGATCGATTCATCTCAGGCGTAGGCTGTAGTTTCTGACGTCGGGGGAACGGTCACTTGGGCATGCATCGTGCCAGTAGCCCGATGATCCTCGAAGGGCAGAAGAAAACCCTTGAGTGCCGTCTTGCCTGCTTTCCATACATCGCGATTGTTATCCATACGCGCTACCCATCGCTTGAACATTAAGGGAATTTCTTTATAGTCGCCGCTGCCAGTAATATCGCCGCCAGAATGGAGCTTGAATATTCTTTCCCGCAGCGGAGCGGCATAGTCCAATCCGGTCGCGCCGATGTTGATCTCACTATCTGCCGTCATGCTGCGCTGATTCATGTTCGCGCTTCCGACCGTGATAAAAACGTCGTCAATGATCATCAGCTTCGAGTGAATGTAGATTTCACGGTAGGCCATATCCTGACCGGGAATCGGGCCGCTTGCGCGCAGTCGAGCAACACTCACCTTGATTCCATACGTAGACGCTAGTTCCTGAACACTCGGATGATCGAGAACTTTGATCTCCGACGTGACCGGACCCACTCCGGTATCACGTGTGTACGAAACGACCTTCGCGTCGGGATAGTCTTGAGCGCGATGATTTTCCTTGTCGTAGGTTCCCTGGTTGGACATTGCCGGATTGTTCGCTGTCGGATCGCTCGCACCGAACTCGGTCAGCATGTCATAGGTGCGGGGAATCATTCCATCATCCTCGGGGTGTGGGATGACGATGAACATATATAGGATTCCCATCTCGCTACTTGGCCGCCCGGCCTTCTCCGCCCAAGCCTTCCAGTGCTCCTGCCGTATTTTTTTCAGCTTCTGGGCGAAGGTGGGGTAGAAGAAATACTGGTTCTCCATGTAGATGTAGTTGCGTGCCCAGGAACTCGCATGAATGTAAAGCTCCTTGATCGTTTTATCCTTGTCTCTGGGATGTGTGCGAACGATCTGCACTGCGTGATCGGGATTGCCAGGCACTTTCTGAATATTGCTCGGTATCGTCGCGAACTCCGGCATCCGGTATGTATCAGGGGCGTAGTGATTCCAATCCTGTGCAAAGTTGTCGTACACACGCTTCAACGCTGGGCCGAACAGGCGGCATGCATAGTCTTGATAGGGCCGGACATGTTTATAGCCCTTTGTGGATGGCTGCTCCAGCGTTGCTTCCTCATGAGCCTGTTCTGCCGCCAGAGTTTTACTCGTCAGGATTTCTCTCAGGGAATCATCGATAGCGTGCTTCGTCGTGTCCCAGTAGTCGGTCACGGAGTTCAGACCCATCACGTAGCCGACCGCCTTGTAGCCGTTTTCGTAATCGTAGTCGATCACGATCGGCTTCTGATGATGCGTCGGATAATCGGTCATCAGAGGACGTTCATTGGTTGGCAATGCACCAGTTTTCGGCTTGAACTCTTCGTCGGACAGCGCGTTTGCTGCGTCTGCCGAATCGACGGAGCGGAACGTCACAAGCAGGTTTTTGTTCTTACCGCTGCAATCCCCCTTGGGACGGTGCGTGTTCCACCACTCGATGCAGTATTTCTGGCGATCCTTGCTATCGTAAGGAGATTTGGATGTGCCAACGATAAAAGCGGCCGGATTGGTAAACGGATTGTGCCCGGTGTCAGAATAGCCCGGGACGTTGTTCTGTTTGGCCGATGCCGTTTCCTGGTACCAGACCATCAACCGGACTGTGACGCCTTTGCTCGCGACCTCTTCAAGCAGTTGGCCATACGTCTGCCCGCGAGGCCACGTCGCTTTACCTTTTTCTCGGATCAGTTCCATGCCTGGGTCGAAGCCCCAACAGCAAAGATTGACGGAATCCTTGGCAAGCTTCAGGTCATTCGCGATGTTCGCGAACCCTTCTTCGCCACAAACGAAGAATTCGAGGTGATTTTCATAGGTAATTGGCGCGATTTCCTCGCGCGTTTCCAGCAACCATTGTGCCGATGACTTTGCGGCGCGCGACTGTTCGTCAATCGCAACCGTTGCTGGATTCTGGGAGTTCAAGGTGCTGTCGACCACGTTCAGGTCCTCTTTGTCAATGAGTAGGGTACGGTTAGCCGTTGAGCCGTTCGCCGCGGTTGGTTCGCTGGTCGGTATGGTCAGGATCGCCCTCGAGGGCGTCCTTGACTTTCAGGTCAAACTGCCCGCCGTTTGCGAGTTTGACCTGATAAGCCGGCGTACCGGGTTCATGGTCTTTCACGACGACACGTCCGAATTCATCCGTTACCCCTTGCCCGATTTTTGATCCGCCCTTGTACAGATCGTACGGTTCGCTCACGTATTGATGTGCTTCCCCTGGCAATGCCCCCAACGCAAAGTGCAGTTGCCCCTTTTCTGGTGGCAGCGCCGGAATATTCGGCGTACTCACGCTGTCCGGTCCGGTGAGTGTGCGAGTTGCCGAGTGGACCTCGAAGCCGCCCGTTGTGCCACTCTTGATCTGTCCTGCTGTCCAACGGGTGTAGCTCCCGCCGCCATTGATCTCGACTTCCTGCTGGGCACTGATGGTGATTTTGCTCGCTGTTACCGTCACGTTCAGTTTCGCCAGCAGGTTGATGCTGTCCTTCAGCGCCTTCACGTCGATATCGCCGGCCGCCGCTACAAGCCGCATGCCCGCATCGGCGACGAACAGACGCAACGCCCGGCGCGCGCTCGCGAAGAAGCCGCCGCCGGTGCTAACCGACATATGCTCGCCAGCGGTAACCGACGTGCTCTTGCCGCTGCTGACGTGGATCAGTTCTGGCGTGCTGGCGGCGATACCGGCAGGACTTGCGAGCACCAGATGCGGTTGCTCGAACTGCTTTAATGCACCGCCACCCTGAATGCCTTTCGCCTGCGCCTTCAGCGTGCCGGCAACCGCTTTCTGCTCGCCGTCCTGCGCGCCCGCTGCTTGTGCGGACTGCGCGAGGCTCGCTGCGGTGTCCTGGGCATTGGCCAACTGAAGATTGACTTCATCGACGCTGAACGCGTCGCCGGTCGCACTGGGCCGGGGATGGGCCGACAGCAGCAGCCCGCGTCCACCGCGCACGGCGGCATTCCCGTCGGTACGCAGTTCGACGCCTTCGCCGCGCTTTTCTCCGCGACCGGCCGGTTCGCTCACGCGCGTGATATAGCCAGCGTGGAGACCCGATTCGAGGTGGTCGCTGCGTATCTGCGTCTGCACCTGCCCCGGTGTATCGTCCTTCAGCCAGACGTTGTTTTGCGCACCGCCGATTTCCTTGCTGACGAATCCGGATAACGAGTGCTGTTCGGGCAAGTTCCACTGCGGTCGATTTGCACCGTTCCCGACGCGGGCCGTAATGATCGGTCTGTCCGGATCGCCGTCAAGGAACGACACGACAGCTTCGTCGCCGATTCTTGGAAGCTGGATGCCACCGAAACCGCCGCTCGCCCACGGCTGCGCGACGCGTACCCAGCACGAGCTGTGCTCGTTGCGCTGGCCAATCCGATCCCAGTGGAACTGGACCTTCACACGGCCGAGCTCGTCGGTGTAAATCTCCTGGCCCTGCGGCCCGACGACGGTCGCCGTCTGCATTTGCATAACGGGCTTGTGGTGTTCGAATGGACTGCGGAATGGAACGGCCTTGCGTTGTGCCTCGATTTCGACGAAATAAAAACCCGTCGAGCCGTCTGGATGGGGGATGCTTGAGGCTCCCGTCGCGTTTGTCAGTCGGCCTCGCAGGCTGCCTGGCAAATCGGCATGGTGGCTTGACCCCGGAAGATTGTTTTCGATCAACCAGGAGGATTCGAGAACAACGAACTGGCGTCTGGCTGCGGAATCCGGATCGTGCTCTGGATGGCCGGTCAATTCGAACCATCGCCCGGCATCGACTCCGCGCGTGCCGCCCGTACCATAGAATCGCTTTGCACTCGACTCCCATTCCTCCATCCGGATTTTGGTCAAATGCTCACCGCGATTGTCCTTCAGATATGTATAAAGACCCGTGTATTCGTAGACCTCAAGGTCATCGGGTAACTCGTGCGATAGCGTTGGCACATGGGTGCCTTTCGGATTGGCGAGTGAAGATGGACTCTTGTAGTCGAAAGTTCGGGTCGAAAGCACAGCGCTATGCAGGTTTCGAATGCCCGACCAGTGCAGCAGCGCATCGACCTCGCTGTTCATGCCGTCACGGGAGAATGGCACCGTCTGCTGCACGAGCGGTTCACACGTGCCCAGATTGTCGGTAATCGTCAGCGTATGTGACTTGCCGTCCTCGGCCTGTTTCCAGATACCGAACAGGCCCTCAGCTTCCATCAACCGGTGAACGAAGGTCCAGTCGTCTTCATATTGCGTGCAGTACGAGCGCGGTTCGAGAGGCTTCGAAATCGCAAATCCGAACTGACCTTTCGCCTGGGAATGCGTGTTGAACACGTCGGTCAGGATCTGATCGATCGTTTTATCCTGCCAGATGCGTTGGTCCCGACGGAATTTAAGGAAATTCAGCCACGACGCAAAGCGGATCTGGTAACTGGTCAACCCACCCTCTGATCCCAGTCGCCTGACCGAATAAACATACCCGTGGCGGGGCAGATAGGATTGATTGGACTGTTGAAGCCAAAGGGTAACAGGCTGACCAATCAACTGTTTCAGCTTGATATTGCTATTGGTCGATTGGACGTCGAGTGTGAACTCAAAATGTCGGCCAATACGTGACCATCCCGCGACACGTTGCGGCAACAGCACGTCCGGGCCGAGCGGGGTATCGAGCTTGACCAGTCTCTCATTCTGGATCAGGCCGCCGCGAATTGCAGCCACTATATCCTGCGCGTTCATGTTCAGTCCCTTTATTATATTTGGCCACTTGTTGTCATTGATTTGACATGCCGGGTCGCCGATTTTACAACCTATTGGCCTGACGATTGCAAGAAATGGAAAGTACGGAACGTCGACGCTCTCTTCATGCGTTCGGGCATGCTGGATTCGAGCGCGGGCGGTACAAACAGGCGCCTGAAGCGAGGTATCACTCTCTTCTCGGGATCGAACATGGCAAGTTCGATGAAGGTCGAGACGCCCATGTCGCGGCCTATCGCAATGGCATTGAGTGGCGTGATTGCGTCGTGCAGTGGGCCGACATCGCCACATAGCTGGATATTACGCGCGGCTTACGGCAAGTCGAATAACCCGGCTGCATTGAATCAGCGATCCATTCATCTCAGTGGGCACTGTCCGACGGCGATCTGGCTGTCCGATGCACCGGCCGGTTGACGGTATCCGAAACCGGCAACTCGGCCGTCAGCGTCTACCAGCAACCAGCCTTGAGGGGAGGCTGCCCATGCAACGGCGGATTAGAAGCGGGTGATGAGGGCCGGCCCTTGAGGATGCTTGCAAGGACAGGTGCTGCTCGGCCGTGCAGCAGCACCTGTAATTCGGGACACGCGGATGCTGATAGTCAGATTGACGGTGCTGATCCGTACGGCTGGCAGCGCCGGTCGATCAACCCGTTGATGTTGGCGATTTCGCGTCCGCTGTCGCACGGGCAGTCGGGGCCGTGAAACTGACCGGCCAGCATGTCGACGACGTTCGGTGCGCGTTGCGGGAATGAGGCGACTGGCATACCCGCTACACGCAAACCACGTCAATCGCGCACTCGGCATCGACCGCCGTTCAGTCGAGTGCCTTCCCGGCTTTTTCGTCCATGCAGCGAATCGCGAGCAGCGTGAACGCACCGCACCCAATCGCATACCACGCCGGCGCATTCGGGTTGCCGGTTGCCGCGATCAGCCATGTGACGAAGAACTGCGCGAAGCCGCCGAAGATCGCAACGCCCACGCTGTACACGAGTGCGCCGCCCGTCGCGCGCACCGCACGCGGGAACAGCTCGCCGAGCATCGCACCCGTCGCACCGACGTTGATCGCATGCACGATCGACAGCGCGGCGATGATCGACAGCAGCGACACCGCGCCCGGCCAGCGGTTCAGCGCGATGAATGCCGGATAGATCGCGACCATCAGCACGATGCGCGTCCACCAGACGATCCGGTTGCGCCCGTAGACGTCGGACAGGTGGCCGCCGATCGGCGTCACGAGCATCAGGATCGCGCCCGCGACGCAGCCGGCCGTCATCGACAGCCAGGTCGGCAGATGCAACACCTGCACACCGTAGATCGCCATGTAGAACACGATGATGTAGTGGATCGACGTGCCGCCGATCGTCACGCCGAGGCCCGCGAACACGGCCTTGCCGTGATGGCGCAGCACGTCGGCGAGCGGCAGCGATGCGACCGGCTCGTCATGCGTGGCGGCGGGCGTGGCGGCCGGCACTTCCTCGACGGTGCGGCGCAGCCAGTAGCCGAGCGGCACGAACAGCGTGCCGATGATGAACGGGACGCGCCAGCCCCAGCTTTCGAGCTGCGCGGCATTCAGCGTCGACGTCAGCGCGACGCCGGTCAGCGCACCGGCGAGCGCTGCGAGTCCCTGGCTCGAGAACTGGAACGATGCGTAGAAGCCGCGACGATGCTGCGGCGCCTGTTCGAGCAGCAGCGTGGTAGACGCGCCGACTTCGCCGCCCGACGCGAACCCTTGCAGCAGGCGTGCGAGCACGAGCAGCAGCGGGGCGGCGAGGCCGATCTGCGCGTAGGTCGGCGCGACGGCGATCGTCGCGGTGCCGAGCGCCATCAGCAGCAGCGTGAGGATCATCGCCTTCTTGCGGCCGGCGCGGTCGGCATACATGCCGATCACGAGCCCGCCGAGCGGGCGCGTGACGAAGCCGACACCGAAGCTCGCGACCGCGAGCATCAATTGCCCGAACGACGAATGCACGGGAAAGAACAGCTTGCCGATCAGGATCGCGAAGAAGCTGTAGACCGTGAAGTCGTAGAACTCGAGCGCGTTGCCGACGGCGGCGGCCGCGATCAGCCGGCGTTTCTTCGCGGCGGCGCGAGCATCGACCGGCGTGCCGGCGAGCGAAAGGGCGGACGTTTCCATGTGGGGTTCCCCCGGTTGGCGCGAAACGATAGGATGAAGGGCCGTCAGGCCGCGAGCCAGGCTTCGGCGATGCGAACCCAGTAGCTCGCGCCGATCGCGAGGATGTCGTCGTTGAAGTCGTAGCCGGAGTTGTGCACCATGCAGCCGCCCTTGCTGCCGATCCCGTTGCCGATGAATGCGTAGCAGCCGGGGCGCGCTTCGAGCATGAACGCGAAATCCTCGCTGCCCATCAGCGGCGCGGCGTCGGTTTCGACACGCTCGGCGCCGAGCATCCGGCGCGCGATGTCGGCCGCGAATGCAGTCGGCTCCGCGTGATTGACGAGCACCGGGTAGCCGTAGTCGTAGTCGACTTCCGCCGTGACGCCGAAGCTTTCCGCCTGGCCTTTCGCGAGCGCTTCGATGCGGCGCGCGAGCAGCGCGCGCACGTCGGCGTTCAGCGCGCGCACCGACAGCTTCATCACGACGGTTTCGGGAATGATGTTGAAGGTCTCGCCGGCCTGCACGCTGCCGACCGTGATCACGGCCGCATGCTGCGCATCGACCTCGCGCGCGACGATCGTCTGCAGCGCGACCATGATGCTGCCCGCGGCCGACATCGGATCGCGCGCGAAATGCGGCATCGCGCCGTGCCCGCCGACACCGCGCAGCGTGATCGTCACGCGGTCGGCCGATGCCATCGCGGCGCCGGTGCGGAAGGCCATGTCGCCAGCCGCGCGGCCCGGCATGTTGTGGATCGCGAAGATCGCGTCGCACGGGAAACGGTCGAACAGGCCGTCGTCCATCATCGCCTTCGCGCCGCCGAAGTTTTCCTCGGCCGGCTGGAAGATCAGGTTCAGCGTGCCGGAGAACCGGCGCGTTGCCGCGAGGTGGCGCGCCGCGCACAGCAGCATCGCGGTGTGGCCGTCGTGGCCGCACGCATGCATCTTGTTCGCATGGCGGCTCGCGTACGGCAGGCCGGTGGCCTCCGCGAGCGGCAGTGCATCCATGTCGGCACGCAGCCCGACCGTGCGTGTGCCTTGCCCTTCGCGCAGCACGCCGACCACGCCCGTCTTGCCGATGCCGCGATGCACGTCGTAACCCCAGCCGGCGAGCAGCTCGGCGACGAGGTCGCTCGTGAGCGTTTCCTCGAATGCGAGTTCGGGGTGAGCGTGGATGCGGTGGCGCACCTCGACCAGCTCGGGCGCGATCGCGGCGATACCGGGGATGACGGGGTTCACGGCTTGCAGCATGGTCTCTCCTGTGGGGCGGCTGGGGCGTTTGACGCACATATGACGAGCAAGCATATAAATTTCTTTTGCGTACCAGAAGCTGATAAATTGCTTTGGTGCTCACCACCGGTTGCCGCTCGGGAATACCCTGAGCCGGTGTGTGCCGTGCAGCACAGGGTTTCCACGGATCACGCGTCGCCGCCATGAAATACCATCAGCTGAAAGCGTTCGTCACCGTCGCGGAAGAGGGGAGCATTCGCGCGGCCGCGCGGCGCCTGAACGTGTCGCCGGCGGCATTGACGAAGGCGGTCAAGGAACTGGAGATCGCGCTCGGCGTGTCGCTCGTCGTGCGCACCGCGCGCGGCGTCCAGCTCACCGCGTTCGGCCAGCAGTTGCAGGTGCGCGCGCGGCTGATCGTCGCCGAAATGCAGCGCGCCCGCGACGACATCGAGCAGGCGCAGGGGGCGATGACGGGCTCCGTCGCGGCGGCGGTCACGCCGGCCGCCGCGGTGACGATCCTGCCCGATGCGTTTCGCGCGTTCCGGCGGCGTTTTCCGGCGGCGCGCGTCAGTATCGTCGAAGGGTTTCCGGGCGTCGCGCTGCCGCGGCTGCACGACGGCTCGCTCGATTTCGCGGTGGCCGTCGTCGTGCCCGAACTGCTGGCCGCCGAGTTCGATCACGCCGAACTGTATTCGAGCCGTTCGCTGATCGTTGCGCGCAAGGGGCATCCGCTCGCATCGGCCACGTCGCTCGCCGATCTCGTCGAAGCCGACTGGCTGATGAATCCGTCGCCCGAAAGCTCGACGCAGGTGCTGTTCAATTCGTTCGTCGCCTACGGGTTGCCGGTGCCGGCGCGCGTCGTCGAATGCCCGAGCTTCGGGCTCGCGCGCAGCCTGATGATGGGCTGCGACCTGATTGCCTCGATGCCCGAGCAGCTATTGCAGGGCGAGTGGGCGCGCGACCAGTTCGCGGTCCTGCCGATCCGCGAGCGGTTGCCGGCCGTATCGGTGCAGGTCATCACGCGTCGCGACAGCCCGCTGACGCCGGCAGCGGCCATGCTGCTCGATTGCCTGCGCGATTCCGCGAGGCGCAAGGGGCTGCTGTGAACCTGTACCGGCGGGCAGCGACCGTCATGTGTCGTTATCCTGACGATCTGGCGTGCGGCGTTGCGGTTGCCCGGCGGGCACGTGGCTTGCGCGGCGCACACGTCATCGCGGCGCCCGCCGCGCGAGCCGGTATCATAGCGGCCGGCCCGCCGCTCCGGCTGGCCTCCAACAACATCGCCATCCGGCATCCAGCAAGCAGAGGCATTTCATGACCAGTGCAACCCAATTCGACAACGTATCGATCGTCAAGCGCGCGAACGTCTATTTCGACGGCAAGTGCGTGTCGCATACCGTGCTCTTCCCGGACGGCACGCGCAAGACGCTCGGCGTGATCCTGCCGTGCGCGCTCAACTTCGGCACCGATGCGCCCGAATTGATGGAAGTGCAGGCCGGCAAGTGCCGCGTGAAGCTCGACGGCAGCAGCGAATGGCAGACCTACGGCGCCGGCGAATCGTTCTCGGTGCCGGGCAAGAGCCGCTTCGACATCGAAGTGCTCGAGACGCTCGATTACGTCTGCAGCTACCTGTAAGACGCGCGCAGCAAAAGAAAAGCCCCGCCGAAGCGGGGCTCGTCACAAGCGGATGGCGCAAGGCCATCCGGAGCGCCTGTTCTCTTACAGGCAGGCGTTGATGTCGCCGGCCGACGATGCGTCGCCGCCGCGGAAACCAACCCACGTCTTTGCATTCGCGGCGTTGGCCGGACGCACGACGGCCGCGGCGCCGTTCGGCGGCTGCTGGCCCGGCGCATATACGGCCATGGCGAGGCCGTTCGCGAGTTCATACTGCGACGTCACTTGTTGCTGCGACTTGTCGGCCCAGGTCTTGGCGATGCATTGCGCGACCTGATCGGCGGGCTTCTGGCTTTGTCCCACGTTTTGGAGGGCAGAATCGGCTGCATGAGCAGAAAATGCCACGGTCAATGCGATGAGCGGTAAGTATTTCGCGTTCACGTTATCTCCCTCGAGTCGTGATTGATTGAGTGGGATGCGCAGCAGGACTGCGTGCAAGTGAGATCGCATCGAACAAGCACGGTTCCGGCTATTCCGAAACAAGTTGTTAACGCGCTTGCCAAATGGCGACTCCGATGCTGTGCACTTTGCTGCGGCACGGCATGCATCGTGTGCGGTTCGACGTCATGCGCGGCGTGGTCGGCGCGCTGCCCGGTCGTGTGGTGAAGGGATGGCCGCGGCGAGCGGCATGCGTGTGCATGCCGTGCCGCAACTCTTTATTTGATTGTGCGCAGTGGAATGGCTGATGGTTGGCCCCGTCGCATGAGCACCATGATGACAAACTTTCGGCCGTCGAATTGTTAACCAACTTTAAACAGGGGAAGCGACGGAATGCGACGCGGCACGCGACGGGCGTGCCGCGTCGTGCGCAGAGGTGACGCGAGCGGCGCGTGCGCGGCGTGGGTGCCGCGCGGTGCTGGGTCAGCCGGCCTTGCGCGTGCCGATGTCGCGCAGGTTGGGCGGGACGATCGGGCGGAAGCGCTCGCGCTTCTGTTCGTCGTCGAAGTGCTGCAACGCGGGCTTGATGAGGTCGCTGCGCGACACGATGCCCGTGATGCGCATCGAGTGCTCGTTGGCGACGACGGGCAGGCGCTCGAGCCCGAGCATCGCGAGTCGCGACGCGACGACGCGGCACGTTTCGTGCGCTTGGGCAACCGCCGGCGCACGATTGGCGAACGCGCGCGAGATCGGCGTGTCGGCTGCAGCCTGCGCGCGCTGCGCATCGAGCGTCGCGCGATCGACGAGACCGAGCAGGCGCCCGTTCTGCACGACCGGGTACGCACGGTGCGTCTGTTTCGCGCCGAAGTACCGCGACTCGACGGCATCGAGCGTCGCCGCGCCGTCGATCGTGACGAGCAGGTCGGCGGACGTCATTACTTCGCCGATGTCGTGCCGCTCGAGCGGATCGACGCCGTATTCGCGATAGATGTGATAGCCGCGGCGTGCGATCTTTTCCGTCATGATCGAGCGTTTCATCACGATGGTTGCGAAGCCGTGCGCGACGAGCGTCGCCGCGAGCAGCGGCAGCAGCGCGTTCGCGTCATGCGTGAGGCCGAACGCGAACACGATCGCGGTGAGCGGGGCGCCGAGCGTCGCGCCGAGGGTCGCGGCCATGCACACGAGCGGCCACAGTATCGGGTCGCCGCCCGGCAGCATCGGCGACAGCACGGTGCCGAGGCCGGCGCCGAGCATCAGCAGCGGAGCGAGCACGCCGCCCGACGTGCCCGAGCCGAGCGCGATCACCCACATCACGGCTTTCACGATCAGCAGCGCGAGCGCGATCTTCAAGGCGATGTGCTGGTGCAGCAGGTCGCCGATCACGTCGTAGCCGACGCCGAGCGCGCGCGGCTCGAGCCAGCCGCCGATGCCGATCACGATCGCGCCGAGCGCGGGCCACCACATCCAGTGCACCGGCAGCTTCGCGAAGGTGTCCTCGACGCGGTACAGCGCGGCCGACAGCCCGCATGCGAGCAGGCCCGACAGCAGACCCGCGACGATGCACGACAGCAGCGCGACGGGTGTCGGCGCGGCCGTCGTCAGCGGAAACAGCGGATCGACGCCGAAGAACACGACGCGGGCGAAACCCGCCACCGCGCATGCCAGGGCGACCGGCAGGAAACTGCGCGGACGCCATTCGAACAGCAGCAGTTCGACCGCGAGCAGCACGGCGGCGACCGGCGTGCCGAACACGGCCGTCATGCCGGCGGCCGCGCCGGCGACGAGCAGCGTCTTGCGCTCGGCGGCGGTCACGTGCACGCACTGCGCGATCAGCGAGCCGAGTGCGCCGCCCGTCATGATGATCGGGCCTTCGGCGCCGAACGGGCCGCCGCTGCCGATCACGACGCCGGACGACAGCGGCTTGAGGATCGCGACCTTCGGCGACATGCGGCTCTTGCCGAACAGGATCGCCTCGATCGCTTCCGGAATGCCGTGGCCGCGGATCTTTTCCGAACCGAAGCGCGCCATCAACCCCACGATCAACCCGCCGATCACCGGCACCACGATCACCCACGCGCCCAGCGTGTTGGTCGCGGGCGAGCGGTCGACGAACGAGAACTGCTGGAAGAAGAACAGGTTCGTGAACAGATGGATCAGGCTCAACAGCACGAACGCGGCAAGCGTGCTGAGCAGGCCGATCCCGGCGGCGAGCAACGCGATCCTGGGCAGGCGTTCGTTGGTCGAGAAATCGCGTTTGTGTGGGGCGTTCATCGGCGTGGAAAAGGAGAGGGTCAGAAATCGATCTGCGGAACCTGGAACGTGCCCTTGAGCGACTTCAGCTCGGCGCGATGCATGGCCGCGAGGCGGGCGAGCAGCGTCTCGCCGGCCGGCTCGAGGTGAACCTCGACCTGCCGGCGATCCGCTTCGCTGGTCTTGCGCTTCACGAGGCCGAGCGCTTCGCAGCGCGTGACCAGCGCGACGACTCCGTGATGCTGCGCCTGCAGGCGTTCCGCGAGTTCGCCGATGGTCGCCCATTCGCGATGCGGGTAGCCCTTGATGTGCAGCAACAGCAGGTATTGCAGCGGCGTCACGCCCTCGCTTTGCGCGGCGCGCTCGGAGAAGCGCTCGAAGCGGCGCATCTGGTAGCGGAACTCGGACAGTTGCTGGAAATCGCTTTTCGTCAGCGCGCGTCGGGTATCGTTCATCGAGGTCGGTCGGGCAGTCGGTTACGGTGACGTTGAATATATCACAACATGATATAAATGGCCGGATTCGTGCGGACAGGATGCGCTCCGCGTTGCACCGGCCGCTACATGGCGTTACGTGCGCGGCATACGTCAGGCGGCATCGAGCATTTGCGTCTGCCGATAGAGGCCCGTGACGAGATCCGTCTGGGTAATGATCCCGACGAGCCGGTGCGATTCATCGACGACCGGAATGTGGTGGTGGCCCGAATGCGTCAACAGCGGGACGAGCGCGGTGATCGGCATCGTTTCCGGCACGCACGCGACGTCTCGGGTCATCACGGAGGCGACGCTCGCCGGCTGGCCGCCGAACGATTGCGGCAGCCGCGCGGACAGGCGTTGCCACAGCGGGGTCGGGCGGCGCGGCTGGCGCGTCAGGTCGGCGCGCGTGACGATGCCGGTCAGGCGGCCTTCGCCGTCGACGACGGGCAGCGCCTTCACGCGATGGCGGTCGAGCAGCGTGAGCGCGGTCATTACCGATGTCGACGGCGCGACTTCGATCGCGTTCTTCGTCATCAGGTCGGCGCACGAGAGCTGGCCGAACGTGCGTGAGTAGGCCTGCATCTCGGTTTCGCGCAGCAGTGCTTCCAGGTCGTCCGGATCGACGTCGAGCCATTCGCCGCGGCGCTTGAGCACCGCGTCGAGGTCGCCGCGCGTGAAGCGGCCGCGCGCCGGAGTGGCGCCGCCCGCCTGCGGTTTCGCTTCGGGGCGCATGCCGCCGTGCGGGTAGCGGTGCCCGGTCAGCGTGTGATAGGCGAGTGCGGCGGACAGCAGGATGGCCGATTGCAGCGCGATCGGCTCCAGCACGAAGCGGAACCCGAGCGAATGGATCGCAGGGCCGCCGACCACGGCCGTGAGCGCGACGGCGCCCGACGGCGGGTGCACGCAGCGCAGCGCGAACATGCCGCCGATCGCGCACGCGATCGCGACCGCGGCGGCCGTGATCGGATCGGCGATCCATTGCGCGCAGGCGACACCGACCGTCGCCGCGACGAGATTGCCGCCGATGATCGACCACGGCTGCGCGAGCGGACTCGCCGGCACCGCGAACAGCAGCACGGCCGACGCGCCCATCGGCGCGACGAGCAGCGGCACGAGGCCCGGTACGCCAGGCAGCACGCGCATGGTCACGCCGACTGTCGCGATGCCGACGAGCGCGCCCGTGCACGAACGCAGGCGCTCGCGCCAGCCCAGCGACATCGGATGGGGAATGAAGCTGTGCAGCCATTGCCGCAACGTGCGGCGCGACGGAGGTGAGCCTGACGACATGGACGGTAAGCGGTAAAGATGACAGCGCGGGCGCGCGCAGCGACGAGCCGCGAATTATATCTCGTTGTGATATAAATTGTCGCGCCGCATCAAGACGTTGCATGTGCGTGACATGCGTGTCTTGCAAAAACCTTTCATCCGATGAAAGGTTGCGGTCCTGGCAATAGCGCAAATTTGTCTGTAGCGGCGTACAATTCGGGCCACTGAATCCCCCCTTCATGCCAGAACCACGTACGCGATGCCCGCTCTCCCGCCTTTCTCCCGGCACGGTGATCGATTCGACGTGGTTCGCGGCTGCGTTCCGTTCCTCACCTGACGCGAGCGCTGCCGACGCCTCCCCACTGACTCTCCCCAAGCCAATTCAATGGACATGCTCGAAAACATGCGCCTGTTCGTGCGCGTTGTCGAAGCCGGCAGTTTTACTGCGGTCGCGAAGGAAATCGACGCGACCACCGCGCAGGTGTCGCGCGCGGTTTCGAACCTCGAAGCGCACGTACAGACGCGCCTGCTGCATCGCACGACGCGCCACCTCGGCCTCACCGAAAGCGGCGAACGCTATTTCGAGCGCGCGAAATCGATCCTCGCGGAAATCGACTACGCGAATGCCGAGGCGCGCAACGCGCTGCTGCGGCCGAGCGGCAAGATGCGCATCCATGCGATGACGGGGCTCGGGCAGAGTCATGTCGTGTCGTCGATCGTTCGCTACCAGGAGGACAACCCCGATGTGTCGGTCGAGCTGACGCTCGCGCAGCGGATGCCGAATCTCGTCGAGGAGGGTTATGACGTCTCGATCGTGACGGCGTCGCAACTGCCCGATTCGGGCTACGTCGCGCAGACCTGCGGCACGAGCTGCAGCGTGCTCGTCGCGTCGCGCGAATACCTGGCGCGCCACGGCACGCCGCAGTCGCCCGACGAATTGCCGAACCACGTGTGCCTGCGCCTCGACACGCCCGCATCGCCGGCCGGCGAATGGCGGCTCGAGCGCAACGATGGCGAGGAGGCTGTCTACGAGCTGCAGCCCGCGCCGTTCCAGGTCAACGTGCCGGACGCGCTGTGTGTCGCGGTGCGCGCCGGGCGCGGGATCGCGTGCGTCGCGCTGTATACGGTGCTCGACGACATCCGCGAAGGGCGGCTGATCCGCGTGTTGCCCGATTATCGGCTGCAGACGGTGAGCGTGTATGCCGTCTACGCGACGCGCCGTTATCTCGACGCGAAGATCCGCACGTTCCTCGACCACCTGCGCACGACGCTCACGCCCGCGCTGGAGGACGACCTGCGCGAACTCGACCGGCTGACCACCGAACAGTCGCCGGGCGGCCGCAAGCGCGCCTGACGTCCTGCGCGGCCCCGGCCGTGCATCGGGTGCAATCGAGTATGGAAATCGTATCGATATCGGTCTAACGTCCAGAGACGATCGATCGATTCAAGAATTGCATGATTGAACTGCACCAGCTTCGCTGCTTCGTCGCGGTCGCCGAGGAACTGCATTTCGGTCGCGCGGCCCGGCGGCTCTTCATGACCCAGCCGCCGCTCAGCCGGCAGATCCAGCTGCTCGAGCATGCGCTCGGCATCGCGCTGCTCGAACGCAGCAGCCGGCAGGTCAGCCTGACCGCGGCCGGCGAGCGGTTCCTGCGCGACGCGCGGCACATTCTCGAATTCTCCGCACGGGCCGAGCAGGCCGCGCAGCGCGTCGCGCATGGCGGCGCCGGTCGCATCACGCTCGGCTTCACGGCGGTCAGCGCGTACCGGATGATCCCGATGCTGCTGGCGCATGCCGCGCACGCGCTGCCGGACGTCGACGTCGAATTGCGCGAGATGGTGTCGACCGTGCAGATCGATGCGCTGGCGTCGCGGATGCTCGACGCGGGCTTCGTGCGCCAGCGGGCTGCCCGCCAGCCGCTCGAATACCGGCTCGTGCAGCGCGAACCGATGCTGGTCGCGGTCGCGGAGGGGGCGCCGCTCGCCGCGTGCGAGCGCATCGGCCCCGACGATCTCGACCGGCAGCCGTTCATCGCGTATTCGCCGAACGAGGGGAAATACTTCCACGACCTGATCTCGGGCCTGTTCGCGAACGCGGGGCGGCTGCCGAACTACCTGCATTACGTCGGGCAGACGCATACGATCCTGGGCCTCGTACGCGCGGGCCTGGGCGCCGCACTCGTGCCGGCGTCGGCGCGTGAACTGCATGTCGACGGCGTGGTGTTCCGGCCGCTGGCGGGCACCGACGTGGCGGCCGAGCTGTATCTCGCATGGCGCACGGACAACGACAATCCTGCGTTGCCGGTGTTCAACGCGATGGTCGAACGGTTTCTCGCGCAGGAGCGGGGCGGCGCGGCGACGTGATGCGCCGGGGCATCCGCCCGGCGATGTGACAAGCTTTCAGTCCGGAAGGGGGCGCATGCGATGACAAGCAATCCTGACCGAGCACGACGGGTCGCAGTCCTGCGAATCCTTACCGTACTGAAAGCCGTTTCGCTGCCGGTGTTCCAGCGGAGGAACGCAGCGCTTCGCTGCACTGCGACAACTGCTTGACGCTGCATGCCGGTCGGCGCAGGATACGCTCGTGCATGTGGAGCGGGACGCGCCGGCCGCGCGGTTCCTGCACCCGCGATACGCAGAAGAACAACGATGAGCCTTTACGCACTCGTACCGGAATACCGGCCCCGTGTCTGTCGGCCCGCCGGAACCACGCTTCTCCCGACGCCCGTCGCGTCACGTATCCGTCATCCCGTTTCGTACCGTGCCTCGGTAGGCTTTCTCGTTCGCGCGCGAGCCGCGACGACGAACGGCGCCCGTCCGGCGCGCCGCATCGCGGCACCGTCCGCCATCCTTCATGACCGCATCCTGAACGGCGCCTACACCGGCGTCTCGTGACGCCCGTCGCGCCCGTCCTTGTATTGCGCCGCCGGTTTTGCCTGGCTGCCCGGCGGCACCGAAGTCCGAAGCATTTCGATTGAGCTTGAAAGAGCACACGCAAGCAGTTCGGTTCGAGGTTCAAGGAGAAAAACTCATGTCGCAGCTTTCGAATGAAGAAGCAAACGGCAGTTCGGGGAGTAGCAAGGTCAAGCTGGTCAAGTGGGCGATCATCATCGCCGGCGTCGCGATCGCGGCCCCGGCCGCGCTGTTCATCCTGAAGGGGGTGATCGCGCTGGTCACGGCGGGCGTGATCGGTCTCGGCGCGATCTACATGGCGCCGGTCATCGCGATGAAGTTCGCGAACCAGAAGGTGAAGATGATCGTCGAGGAGGCGCAGGCGAATCCGATCGAGACGCTGATCAACCAGCTCGCGGAAAAGCGCCAGGCGGCACAGAAATTCGCGGACAGCATCACCGCGTTCCGTACCGAGGTGAAGAACTTCGAGAACAAGACGGAACTGTTCGAGAAGCAGTATCCGGACGACGCGCCGCGCTTCAGGCAGCAGCTCGACACGATGAAGCAACTGCTCTCGTTCCGCGAGGGGCGCTACAAGCAGGTGCAGGCCGAGCTGAAGAACTTCGCGTCGGCGATCGACCGCGCGAAGGCGATGTGGGACATGTCGCAGGCCGCGCAGCAGATGAACAAGCTCGCGGGCCGGCAGGCGTCCGACACGTTCGAGCAGATCAAGACCGACGTGGCCGTCGATTCGGTGATGCGCTCGGTCAACAAGGCGTTCTCCGAAATGGAGACGTCGCTGATGGATAACCCCGAGGTCAAGCAGGCGCAGCAGCAGGCGGTGGCGAACGCACCGCACGCGCCCGGGCTCGATGCGGCGAACCCCGCGCAGCTGCCGTCGAAACAACAATAACTTCCTGCAGGCACGCAACCATGAAAAAACTGCTTGGCGCCATCGCGTTTCTGGTAGTGCTCGTCGGCGTATGGATCGTTCATCAGGGCGGCCTGTCGACGCTGATTCCCGCGCATGACGCGGCCCCGGCCTCGACATCCGCGCAAAACGGCGACAGCGGCCAGTCGGCGCAGACGCCGCCGTCGGCCAGCGTACTGCCGGCCGGCTTCACGCCGCAGGCCAGCACGCTGAAATCGATCGCCGAAAACGGCATCGTGCGAATCTCGGTGCAGAACCCGAGCGAGCCGTTCTTCGGCGAGGACAAGGGCTCGCCGCACGGCTTCAACGTCGAGTTCGCGCGGCTGCTGTTCGCGGACCCTTCGTTCTCGCACGGCGGCAAGCCGGTCGTCGTCGATACGCGTCACGAGGTCGACACGTACCCCGGCGTGCCAAAGCAACTGCTCGATACCGACGCGAAGGGGAACCACGTGGTCGACGTGGCGATGGACGGGCTGACGTTCCCGGACAACACGCCGGCGGGCGTCGTCTATTCGGTGCCGTACGTCGACGATTTCGGCTATTCGCTGATCGTGCGGCAAGGCTCCGCGATCCGCTCGACCGACGATCTCGCGGGCAAGACGGTCGGCATCCTGAAGGGCGACCCGGACGTGCGTGCGTTCGTCACGCGCCAGTATCCGAACGTGAAGTTCGTCGAAGTCGACGATTCCGATCCGGCGTTCATCGCGAAGAGCATCGACGGCCATGCGGTCGATGCGTTCATCTACGACTATCCGTTCGCGGTCAGCTCGATCAAGGGCACCGACCTGAAATTCGCGGTGACCAAGCTCGACGGCTCGAACATCGCGTACAAGATCGGCGTGCGCGCGGATGACCAGGATCTGCTGATCTACCTGAACGCCGCGATCGCGAAGCTCAAGCAGTCGCCGCAGTATCTCGAGCTGCTGCGCAAGTACTTCGTCAGCGACCAGGCGGTGACGACCGCGGCCGCGTCAGGCGAACACACGTACGTGGTGAAGGCGGGCGACACGCTGAACATGATCGCGGCGAGCAAGCTCGGCAGCGGCCAGCGCTATCGCGAGATTCAACGCCGCAACAACCTCGCCAACCCGAACCTGATCCTGGCGGGCCAGCATCTGGTGATTCCGGTGCGCTGACGGCGGCGTGAAGTGAACGAAAAGGAAGGGACGTGAAGGACTGCGTGCGGCCCGGCGGAGGTGATTCGCCGGGCCGCGCGCAGGCGGGCGTCAGTGGGTGATCGACAGGAACAGGTACGCGGCGAACAGCGACAGGTGCACGACGCCGTGCAGCACCGTCGTGCGGCCCTGGCTGAGCGTCAGCGTGCTGACGAGCAGCGTCAGTGCCAGCAGCACGGTTTCCATCGGGCCGATGCCGAGCGTGAGCGGCTGGCCGACCCAGATGAACACGGCCGCGACGGTCGGGATCGTGAGCCCGATACTCGCGAGCGCCGACCCGAGCGCAAGGTTCATGCTGGTCTGCAGGCGATTCGCGCGTGCGGCGGTGACGGCCGCGAGCCCTTCCGGCAGCAGCACGAGCGCGGCGATCACGATACCGACCGCGGCTTCGGGCGCACCGAGCCGCAATACGGCATGCTCGACGGCCGGCGACAGCAGCTTCGCGAGCAGCACGACCGCGACGAGGCTCGCGAACAGCAGCAGCAGGCTGATCAGCGCGGTGCGGCTGCTCGGCGGCGCCGCGTGCACCGATTCGTTCGCGCTGTCGTGCGCGGTGAGGAAGTAGTCGCGGTGACGCACGGTCTGCACGAACACGAATGCGCCGTACAGCACGAGCGACGACACGCCGGCGAACGCGAGCTGCGATTTCGAAAAGAACGGGCCCGGTGCGGCGTTCAGGTAGTTCGGCATCACGAGCGACAGCACGGACAGGGAAGCCAGCACCGCGAGCGCCTTGCTCGCGCCGCGCCCCTGGAAGTCCTGCTCGCCGTGCTTCCACGCGCCGACCAGCAGGCAGATGCCGACGATACCGTTGCAGATGATCATCACGGCGGCGAACACGGTGTCGCGTGCGAGGCCCGATTTCTCGGGGCCGGCGCCGAGCATCACCGACACGATCAGCGCGACTTCGATGACGGTCACGGCGACCGCGAGCACGAGCGTGCCGAACGGTTCGCCGACCCGATGGGCGACGACTTCGGCATGGTGGACGGCGGCGAACACGGCGCCGGCGAGTGCGGCGGCGAACACCGCGATGACGAGGCCTTCGGCCGGCACGACGCGCGACAGCGCGAGGACCAGCCATGCGGCAAGCGGGGCCACGAGGGTCCAGCGCGGGAGCTGGTTGGACGAGAGCGGCATGGAGGGTTTCCTTATGCGAGTGGCGACGCGCGACGCGCCGTCACGGGTTGACGAAGCCCGGCCGTACTATCCGCCGAACGAGGGTGATGAAACCGAAGGGCGGCAGCACGCAACGGTGCTGCCCTGGGTTCGCTGCCGCACGGCAGCGAGGGGCGCGGGCGGGCCGGAGCCCGTCGCGGGATGAAACGATTCGATGCGGCCGCCGCAAACGGCGAGGCGGGCGCGTGAGACGACGCGCGTGCCGGAGGCTCGGTTCCGACCCCGGAAGGGCGGCCGGCAATGGACGGCGGTGGCGGCGTGACACGCGGTTTCCCCCTGAAATCCGGCGGTTTGCCGAATTTTATCAGGCGTTCGGGGGTCACTATCTCATATTCGAGTGCTTTCATTGACCTTTCGGTTTACAAAAAGTGCCCCGATCGTTCGATTTTTTGTCTTTGCAGTTTCCGTAACGGTCTCTTGCACGACAAATTCGGGCACGCCCTGACATAAATATACCGACCGGTCGGTTTATAATCGCTCGCACTTCCACTTCATGACGGATCGCAAGCGATGGCTGTTTCTTCTGCACATTCGGTGAACTCGGGCGCGCTGGCGCCGTCGGCCGTCGTCGGCGTGATCGGTGCCGGCGCGATGGGCGCGGGCATTGCGCAGGTCGCGGCGGCGGCCGGCCATACGGTGCTGCTGTACGACCTGAACGAAGCCGCTTGCGACAAGGCACTGGCCGGCATCCGCGCGCAGTTCACGCGGCTCGCGGAGAAGGGGCGGCTCGAACCGGCCCAGGCCGATGCGGCCGGCAGCCGGCTCCGCGCGGTGCGTGCGCTGGCCGATTTCGCAGGGGCCGCGCTGATCGTCGAAGCGGCCGCCGAGCGGCTCGACGTGAAGCGCGAGATCTTCGCGACGCTCGAGCGCCATGTCGACGACGCGTGCCTGCTGGCGACCAACACGTCGTCGATCTCGATCACGTCGATCGCGGCCGGGCTGCGCGCGCCGCAGCGCGTCGCCGGCCTGCATTTCTTCAACCCGGCCCCGCTGATGGCGCTCGTCGAGGTGGTCAGCGGGCTCGCGACCGCACCCGAAGTCGCACAGGTGCTGGTTGCGACCGCCGCCGCGTGGGGCAAGCAGCCCGTGATGGCCAAATCGACGCCGGGCTTCATCGTGAACCGCGTCGCACGGCCGTATTACGCGGAGGCGCTGCGCGTGCTGAACGAACAGGGTGGTGCGCCGGCGTCGATCGACGCGGTGATGCGCGAGGCCGGCGGCTTCCGGATGGGGCCGTTCGAGCTGATGGACCTGATCGGCCACGACGTGAACTTCGCGGTGACCGAATCGGTGTTCCGCGCGTACTTCAACGACCCGCGCTACACGCCGTCGCTGATCCAGCAGGAACTCGTGAACGCCGGTTTCCTCGGGCGCAAGTCGGGGCGCGGTTTCTACTCGTATGCGGACGGCGCGACGCCGCCCGCGCCCGATCTCGAAGCCCCGCGCAACGCGCCGGCCGACGTCGCGCTGTTTGCGCAGGACGGCCCGGCCGCCGCGCTGCATACGCGTTTCACCGAACGCATCGCGGGCGCCCGGCAGGCCGGCACGCATGCCGACGACCTGCTCGCGACGGCCGGCCGCGCATCGATCGCGCTGACCGACGGCCGCACCGCGACCGCGCGCGCCGCGCAGACGGGCGTGGCCGATCTCGTGCTGGTCGACCTCGCGCGCGATTACACGCAGGCCTGGCTCGTCGCGCTGACGCGTGCGCTCCAGTGCAGCGATGCGGCCTATGCGGATGCGGTCGGCCTGTTCCAGCAGGCGGGTTTTCGCGTCGTCGGCGTCGCGGATGTGCCGGGCATGGTCGCGATGCGCACCGTCGCGATGCTCGCGAACGAGGCGGCCGACACGGTGAACCAGGGCGTGTGCTCGCCCGCCGATCTCGATCTCGCGATGGAGAAGGGCGTGAACTACCCGTGCGGCCCGCTCGCGTGGGCCGATGCGATCGGCATCGGCCGCGTGTTTCGCGTGCTGTCGAACCTCGCGGCGAGCTACGGCGAGGACCGCTATCGCGTGTCGCCGCGCATCGCCGCACTGCATGCGGCCGGCCGCACGTTCCGGTCGTAACGCCGACTTCGTCACCTCGAACACGATAACGACATCACTCCATTGGAGGAGCACCCCGATGACCCACCCGACGCATCCCGTCGCCGCCCTCGAGCCGATCGAGACCGCCAGCCGCGACGAACTGCAGGCACTGCAGCTCGAGCGCATGAAGTGGTCGCTGCGCCACGCGTACGACAACGTCCCGCACTATCGCCGCACGTTCGACGCGGCGGGCGTGCATCCGGACGACCTGAAGTCGCTCGCCGATCTCGCGAAGTTCCCGTTCTCGACCAAGAACGATTTGCGCGACAACTATCCGTTCGGGCTGTTCGCGGTGCCGCGCGAGCAGGTCGTGCGCGTGCACGCGTCGAGCGGCACGACGGGCAAGCCGACGGTGGTCGGCTACACCGCGCGCGACATCGATACCTGGGCGAACGTGACCGCGCGCTCGATCCGCGCGGCCGGCGGCCGCCCGGGCGACACGCTGCACAACGCGTTCGGGTATGGCCTCTTCACGGGCGGCCTCGGGATTCACTACGGCGCGGAGCGGCTCGGCTGCATGGTCGTGCCGATGTCGGGCGGGCAGACCGAGAAGCAGGTGCAACTGATCCGCGATTTCGAGCCGAAGATCATCCTCGTCACGCCGTCGTACATGCTGAACCTGATCGACGAGATGGTGCGGCAGGGGATGGACCCGGCCGAGTCGTCGCTGAAGATCGGCATCTTCGGTGCCGAGCCGTGGACGCAGGCACTGCGCGAGGAAGTGGAGACGCGTGTGGGCATCGACGCGCTGGACATCTACGGGCTGTCGGAAGTGATGGGGCCGGGCGTCGCGTGCGAATGCGTCGAGACGAAGGACGGCCCGGTGATCTGGGAAGACCATTTCTATCCGGAGATCATCGATCCCGTCACGGGCGAAGTGCTGCCCGACGGCAGCCAGGGCGAGCTCGTGTTCACGTCGCTGACGAAGGAAGCGATGCCGGTGATCCGCTACCGCACGCGCGACCTCACCGCGCTGCTGCCGCCCACCGCGCGCGCGATGCGCCGTCTCGCGAAGATCACCGGCCGCTCCGACGACATGCTGATCGTGCGCGGCGTGAACGTGTTCCCGAGCCAGATCGAGGAGATCGTCGTCGCGCTGCCGCAGCTGTCGGGCCAGTTCCAGATCACGCTGTCGCGCGACGGTCACATGGACCGGCTCGACCTCGCGGTCGAACTGCGCTCCGAAGCGGCCGCGTCCGTCACCGAAAGCGATCGCGCGGCGCTCGCTCGCGAGCTGCAGCACCGGATCAAGACGATGGTCGGCGTGTCGTCCGGCGTGACGGTGCTGGCGGCCGGCGGCATTCCCGCGACCGCGACCGGCAAGGCCCGGCGCGTGATCGACCGCCGCCAGGCCGCGTAATTCCGATGTTTGCCGTTCTACCCGAGGAAACCTGTTCGATGGATGGATTGAAGACCCTGGCCGTCACGGTCGATGCGCGCGGCATCGCAACCGTCGCGTTGCAGCGCGGCGACGTGCTCAACGCGTTCGACGAAACGATGATCGCCGAACTGACCGCCGCGTTCACCACGCTCGGCTCGCGCGACGACGTGCGCGCGATCGTGCTGCGTTCGGACGGCCGCGCGTTCTGCGCGGGCGCCGACCTGCAGTGGATGCAGCGCGCGAGCGCGAACGACGCGGCCGCGAACCTGCGCGATGCGGAGCGGTTCGCCGCGATGATGCGCGCGATCCGGCAATGCCCGAAGCCGACGGTGGCGCGCGTGCAAGGTCACGCGTTCGGCGGCGGCGTCGGCCTGTGCGCGGCGTGCGACATCGTGATTGCGAGCGATCACGCGCGCTTCTCGGTCAGCGAGGCACGCTTCGGGATCCTGCCGGCCGTAATCGGGCCGTATCTGGTCGAGGCGGTCGGCCAGCGCCAGGCGCGGCGGCTCGCGCTCACCGCGACGCAGCTCGCCGCCGGCGAGGCGGTCGCGATCGGCCTGATCCACCAGGCCGTGCCGCTCGATTCGCTCGACGAAGCACTCGACCGGACGCTCGCCGAACTCGGCCGGAACGGCCCGAACGCGCTGATGGAGATCAAGCGCTTCTTCGACACGATCGGCGAGTATCCGTCGTCCGACGAGCGCGCGGCGTTCACCGCGCAGACGATCTCCCGCGTGCGGGCGACGCCGGAAGCGAAGGAAGGCTTCGCCGCGTTTTTCGCGAAGCGGCCGCCGGCATGGGAGGCGGGCGCCGAATAAGCGCAAGCGGAGACGATCGGCGGCGCAACGGGCGAGCCCGCATTTTGCGCCGCGGGCGCTTGCTCTACAATGCGTGACCCCCGGCGCCCCGCCGGCCCAGCCCCGACCGATTCTTCATCCGATGATCGTCAACCGCCTTATCTCCGAGATCCTGTTCGGCTTCACCGGCCTGATCGGCATCATCAACCCGATCGGCATCGCGTTCCTGTTTCTCGAACGGACCGAGGCGCTCACCGAACACGAGCGGGACCTGCTCGCCCGGAAGGTCGCGTTCAACTCGTTCATCGTGATGCTGGTCGCGTTTTTCGCCGGCACGCCGGTGCTGCATTTCTTCGGGATTTCGATGGAAGCGCTGCGGATCGGCGGCGGCTTCGCGGTTGCCGTGGCCGGCTGGCAGATGCTGAACGAACCCGACGGGCCGGGCGGCGGCGACACGCCGGTCAAGCCGATCGACGCGAACGCGATCATGACGCGCGCGTTCTTCCCGCTGACCGTGCCGCTGACGGTCGGCCCGGGCTCGATCGCGACCGCGATCGCGCTGAACGCGAACCGCACGCACAAGCTGTCGGAGTTCATGCTGTCGAGCATCGTGTCGATCGCCGTGTCCGTGCTGGTCGCGGTTGTGATCTGGCAGGTCTACAGCCGCTCCGCGCTGCTGTCGCGCTACCTCGGCAGCGAAGGCACCAAGGTCGCGAAGCGCGTGTCGGCGTTCCTGCTGCTGTGCATCGGCGTGCAGATCATGCTGACCGGCTTTTCCGCGTTCCTGCAGCCGATCGCCGATCAGGCCAAGTAAGCGGCCCGCGCCGCAGCGCACGTCCCGCGAAGCCGGCGCCTCGCACGCCCTCGCACGCCCTCGCACGCCCTCGCACGCCCTCACGCCGGCGAACGCCCCTTCGTCCGACGCGGCGACGCCGCACGTCTTTTTGCCGCCCGGGATACCATGCGACGGTCCGGCGGATGCGCGGCGCGCATCCGGCCGTCAGCTCAACTTCAATCGCGAGGCGTGCAATGGAATACGTGAAATTCGGATCGACAGGGCTGGAAGTGTCCAGACTGGTGCTGGGTTGCATGACGTTCGGCGAACCGTCACGCGGCTCGCACCCGTGGACGCTGCCGGAAGCGGAGAGCCGCCCGATCATCCAGCGGGCGGTCGAAGCCGGCATCAACTTCTTCGATACCGCGAACATCTATTCGGACGGCACGTCGGAGGAGATCGTCGGCCGCGCACTGCGCGATTTCGCGAAACGCGACGAGATCGTGATCGCGACCAAGGTGTTCTACCGGATGCGGCCGGGGCCGAACGGCGCGGGGTTGTCGCGCAAGGCGATCATGACCGACATCGACCAGAGCCTGAAGCGGCTCGGCACCGATTACGTCGATCTCTACCAGATTCACCGCTGGGATTACGGCACGCCGATCGAGGAGACGCTCGAGGCGCTGCACGACGTCGTGAAGGCCGGCAAGGCGCGTTATATCGGCGCGTCGTCGATGTTCGCGTGGCAGTTCGCGAAGGCGCTGCATACGTCGAAGCAGCACGGCTGGACCCGCTTCGCCAGCATGCAGAACCACCTGAACCTGCTGTATCGGGAAGAAGAGCGCGAAATGCTGCCGCTGTGCGCGGACGAGGGGATCGCGGTGATTCCATGGAGTCCGCTCGCGCGCGGCCGCCTGACGCGCAACTGGGACGAGTCGACCGAGCGGCAGCAGAGCGACGAGGTCGGCCAGCGGCTTTACGACGCGACGGCGGAGTCGGACAGGGCGGTCGTCGACGCCGTTGCGACGATCGCGGCCGCACGGAACGTGCCGCGTGCGCAGGTGGCACTCGCGTGGGTCGCGCAGAAGGCCGGGGTCACCGCGCCGATCGTCGGTATTTCGAAGCCGCGGCAACTGGACGACGCACTGGCCGCGCTCGAACTGAAACTGACCGACGACGAGATCGCCACGCTCGAACGCCCGTACGTGCCGCACGCGATCGCCGGGTTCAACTGAGCGGCGGTGCCGCGCGGCCGTCAGCGCGCGGTGGCGAGCATCGGGTAGGTGAACAGTCCGAAGTGGATGACGTTGAGCCCCGCATGCGCGAGCGCGGACGCGAGCAGTCCGCCGCGCCGCCATGCGAGGCCGTAGCCGACGCCGGCCACCGTGCCGAGCACGATCCATGACCAGCCGCCGGCCGCATGCGCGGCGCCGAACAGCACCGCGCCGATCGCCAGCGCGGCCCACGGCCCCCACGCGAACGCACCGAACGCGCGCGTCAGCCCGCCCTGCACGTAACCGCGGAACAGCGCTTCCTCGGCGAGCGTCACGAGCAGCAGGTTATTGACGAGCCACAGCCAGCCCGACGCCGGCCACTTGGGCGCCCAGCCGACCATGCCGAACGCGAGCGCGCCGGCCAGGCACGCGGCCGCCGTGGCGACGGCCGCCACCGCGCCGGTGCGCAGCGCGCGCGACAGCGGGACGTCGGGGGCGACCCACGGCAGCACCCACACCAGCCACAGGCCGACGAGCGGCTTGTCGAGGTTCAGGTACATCGTGAACGGGACGGCATCCGGCGTGAAGCGCGTCGGGGCGATCACGAGGGGATTGTGGAAGCCGGGAAGCAGGTGCAGGCTGAGCGCGATCGCGAGTGCGGCGAAGACGGCGTGCGCGGCGATGCGCACCGCGCGCGGGCGCCCGGGCATCACGCCCCAGGCGGCCGCGGCCAGCAACGCGAGCGGCGCCAGCGCGAGCGGCGCGAGCTTGCCGAACGCCAGCGCGCACGCATAACCGAGCGCGGCAAGGCCGACGCTCAGCCCGTGCTGCGGGCGATGCCACGCAAACGCGGCGGCCGCGAACAGGGCGAGCCAGATCGTGGCGGATGGAAGGAGCGAGAGGGACATGACAGGAGCGGCATTCGTCGGACGAGACGCCGCGCATCATACAGCAGCCTTCCGGTCATGCTGGCCGGGAGCCGTCAGCGGCCGGCGGTTTCGGTGACGCCGTCGCGGCCCGGGATGTGCACGCTGTTGCGCACGCGCATCCGCCGCCGGTACCAGAACGTCCACGTCAGCAGACAGCCGAACACGGTATAGCCGATGATCGGCGACACGACCAGCACGCGTTCGACCGGCCAGGTCATGACCATCCAGCAGCGCAGCAGCATTTCCAGCGTCATGAACCCGCCCCAGACGAAGGTCATGCGCCGGAGCATCTGCCGCAGACCCGGCTGCGCGTTCCAGACCGCTTCGAAATGCGCGGCACCGCCATCCATTTCGCGGGCGATGGTGGCGCGGGCGAGATAGAAGATCAGCGGGCGTTCGCGGAACAGCGACAGGAGGAACACGACGCCGATCGTGCCCGACGCGAGCGATTCGCGCATCAGCAGCGTGCGCGCGCTGCCGCCGAACGCCATCCCGATGATCGACAGCGCGATGCCGAGCAGCACGATGGCCGCCACCGCATCGACGCGGCGCGAGCGGATGAATTCGACGATCGACCAGATGACCGGCGGGACCGCCGACGCGTACAGCGCGCCGGTTTCGCCGAAATACGGCTGCGCGGCCCGGTAGGCAACCCAGGGCAGCACCAGGTTGACGAAGAGTTCGAGAATCAATCCGGCTCGCGGTTTCACGGTGAGCAATTCCACGCAGGTTGGGGCGAACGCGCAATGGGTGTGGTGGCCACCGGTTGCCCCGAAAAGGGTTCGGTCCAGTATATCGAAGAATCGCGCGGGGCTGCGGCACGGCTTCGGCCGCTTTCCGCCGGCCGCGGCGGCACCGTCGTCATGGCGCCGCCGCGGCCGGCAGCGTGATCGTGATGGTGGTGCCCTGCAGCACGACGCTGTGCACGTGGATGTGGCCTCCGTGCCGTTCGACGACGGCCTTGACGAACGCCATGCCGAGCCCGACGCCGCTGGTTTCCGGCTGGCCGGCGGTGCGAAAGCGCCGGTAGCGCTCGAACAGCCGCGTCTGGTCCCCGCTGCTGATTCCGCACCCGCTGTCGCGGATCGTGCAGCGCACGGTCTTGCCGTCGGCACCCGGCTCGACCTTGCATTCGACGCTCGTCAGCGGCGCGCTGTACTTGATGGCGTTGTCCAGCAGGTTGATCAGCGCGCGCGACAGCAGCGCCGGGTCGCCCCGCACGATCGTGTCGTCGCGCCGCGGCACGTCGTCGATCGACATGGATTTCCGGTGCGCGAGCGGCCACACCGCATCGCGTGCCTCGTTCATCAGGTCGGCGAGGTTGACCGGCACGCGTTCGTATTCGCTCGCCTCCGCACGCGACAGCTGCGCGAAGCCGTCGGCCATCGCCAGCGTGTGCCGCGCCAGCCTGGCGATTCTCGCGAACTGCTGCTTCATCTGCGCGTCGGCTGCCCGCTGCGCCTGCGTGTCGATCAGGATGATCAGCGATGTCAGCGGGGCGCGCATGTCGTGCGAAAACAGCGTGAGCATGTCGTTGCGCTGGCGCTCGAGCATGTCGCGGCGGACGGTCGCGTTGCGCAACGTTTCCAGCGACGCGTGGATTCGCGCGATCTCGGGTCCGACGCCGCGCGGCATCGCGACGTGCGACGTATCGCCTTCGCTGAGCGCGACGATCCGGCGGCCGAGTACATCGAGCGGCTTCGACAGCAGCCGCTGCATGCCGCGCGCGAGCGAGGCCAGGATCGCGATGCACAGCGTCGTGGCGAACGCCGACACCCCGACCCTGACCCGCGCGGCGTTCCGGTCGCCGATCGCGCGATGCCGGGCAAGGTCGATCACGCGGTCGCGCAGCAGCTCGCTCGGCCGGAAATGCGGCACGATCGCGCGGGAAAAATCGGCGGCGCTCATGGCATACGCGCCGTCCCGGCCGCCGGCGATGGTCGCGTCGACGAGCGGCAGGATGCGCGCGTCGAAGGCCGCGTTGAGCTGTGCATATTCGCGTGCGACGTCGGGGTCGTCGAGCTGCGTGCCGATCGCGCCGTCGATCAGCGCGCGCAACTGCTCGATGCGGCCGCGCATCCGCATGATGTCCGCGAACTGCGCGCGATCGAGCGCCTGCCGCGCGAACATCGGCGCGATCAGCAGCGAACCCGTGCGCCCCGCGTATTCCCGGAGATCGCCGAGGAGCCGCGCGAGCAGGATCGCACCGGACGTGCGCGGGTCGCGCATCGCCGTGTCGCTCATCGCGCCGTCGATCAGCAGCGACAGCGTGTCGACGATCCGGAACAGGCGCGCCTGCGCGTGCTGGATATCGTGAACGGTGCGTGACGCGAGCGGCCGCGCGTCGAGCGCGTCGACTTCGGCACGCGCGTCGGCAAGCATCATCCGGACGGAGTCGAGTGCATGCAGCAGGTTGCCGCGTTCGCGGTCGTCGAGCACGGCCGCCTGCGCGATGCCGGCGCGAAAACGTTCGAGCGCGTTGTCGGAACGCGCGCGCGCGGCGAGCAGGTTGCGGATCTCGGCGGCGCCGTCGTCCTGCAGGCGTACCAGCAGGTCGTTCGTCGGGCCGCGTTCGGCCGAGATCACGTTGGCGGCGCTCATCGCGCCGCGGACGAATTCGAAGCTCTGCAGGTCGGCGTTTTCCTGCCGGTATTGCCGGAAACTCCCCCAGATGATCGTGCCGCAGAGCAAGGCCAGCAGCGTGGTGACGAGCGCGAAGCCGATATGCGTCTTCTGCAGGATCGTCAGCGATCGAATGTTATATGCGTGTTCCCGGCTAAACGAGAATGAACGATTCATGACACACCATGTTTGCAAGCTATCCCGGGTGGGCCCGTATTCTCGGCCTGTCGGCGCCGTGACGCCGTAAGGTTTTGTGGGGGGCGCGGCCGCCTTCACGGGGCCGCCACGATCCCGGCCGGGAGGCCGGATCTCGCGTTGCACAGGATCGCCTTGCGTCAATGCCCTGTCGACATCGGGCGAATCGCGCTTGATCCGGAGAAACCCTGATCGCGTATCGAACCCTTGGCGCGTTACGGCAGATGATTTGGATAACGAATATTTTTGATCCGCGCGTCTGTCGTGAGGTGCGGCATCAGGTCCGCTTAGGACGACGGCGGCAAGGAGGGAGCTGGACGGGAACGGAAGGCAGGTGCGCCGCCCGTGTACGGGCGACGCTTCAGGACGATGCGGCAGCAGGCGTGCCGCGGCGCGAATCGGTGCCGCGGCCGCGCGAGCGGTCAGGCGACGGCGGGCCGAACGATGATCTTCACGTTACGGTCCTTGTGATTGACCAGTTCCTCGAAGCCGTGCGAGACGATGTCGCCGAGCGCGATGCGCCCGGTGATGAGCGGCTGTACGTCGATGCGGCCGTCCGCGATGAAGCGGATCACGTCCGCGAACTCGCCGTTGTACGCGAGCGAGCCGATCACTTCCTTTTCGGTCGACACGATGTCGAAGAAGTTGAACGGTGCCGGCTCCTCGAAGATGCCGACCATCACCGACTTGCCGGCCTTGCGGATCACGTCGATCGCGAGTTTCGCCGTGGCCGTGTGCCCGATGCACTCGAACGACACGTCGGCGCCGTAGCCGTCAGTCAGCGCCTTGACTTCGGCGATCGCGTCGGACGTCTTCGGATCGATGACGACGCTCGCGCCGACCTCGAGCGCCTTCTGCTTGCGCGCGGCCGACATCTCCAGCGCGATCACGCGCCCGGCGCCCGCGGCCTTCGCGCACATGATCGTGCACAGGCCGATCGTGCCCGCGCCGACCACGACGACGGTCTGCCCGACGATGTTGCCGGCCTTCTTGACCGCATGCAGCCCGACTGCGAGCGGCTCGATCAGCGCGCCGGCCTCGGTCGGGAAACCGTCGGGCAGCTTGTACAGCAACTCGGCCGGCACGTTCACGTATTCGGCGAACGCGCCGTTGTTCATCAGCCCGGTGAACGCGAGGTTCTCGCAGATGTTGTACAGCCCGTGCCGGCAATACCAGCAGGTGCCGCAATGCTGGCATGCGTCGGCCGTCACGCGGTCGCCGACCGCGAAGCCCGTCACGCCCGCGCCGAGCTCGGCGATCTCGCCGCTGAACTCGTGGCCGAGGATGCACTGGCCCTTCAGGCCCGTCAGCGGATGCGGCGCGTCGACCGGGATGAAGACGGGGCCGGCGACGTATTCGTGCAGGTCGGAGCCGCAGATCCCGCACCAGTGCACGCGAATCGTGACCCAGCCGGCCGGCGGGCGCGCCGGAACGGGAACCTGTTCGACGCGGATGTCGTGGCGGCCATGCCAGACGGCGGCTTTCATGCTGGGGGCGGTGGTCGATGCCGGTGTACTCACGTTGCTGTCTCCGTCAGGTTGTCGTCGGGCACGCGGCATGGCTGCCGGTGCGCCCGTTGCGCGATTGCGCGATCGACCGGTATGCAGGAACGGGGCCAGCTCGAGCGGGTACGCCGGGTGGCGATTCAACGGAACGTGCGTGATGCAATGCACCATTCGCCTGTTCCGTTGACAGAAAACGATTCGACGGGGGAAATGCACGAATTTTGCTGCAATCGCTGCACGGCACGCCGGTGAGACGCTGGGACGTTCGTCTCAGTGCAATGAGACGAATCGCGAGACGCGCGGCGATGGACGGCGCCGTTCGACGCGCGGTCAGGCGGCGATTTCGTCGACCGCGACCGATGCGAGCCGCGTGAATCCGGCGGCGCGGTACAGCGGCAGGCCGGCCTCGGTCGACACGAGCCACACGCGCCGCGCGCCACGTTGCCGCGCGTGCGCGACGATCGCGGCGAGCACCTGCATCGCGAGACCCCGGCGGCGGTACGCATCTGCCGTCGCGACGCGGTCGACGACGATATCGTGCGCCGACGCAAAACCGTAGCGCGCGGTGGCGGCGATCTGCCCGTCCAGGCGGTGCGCGAACAGGAACGCGGCCGGATTCGGCTGGAATGGCGGGAACGGGGCGTCCGCATTGAACGTTTCGACGTCGCGCGGCGTGTGGCAACCGAGCGCCTGCGCGAGTGCATCGTCGCCGGACAGCGTGCCGATATCGGCGGCCATGAAATGCTCGTCCGACAACCGGCGTGTCCTGCCTTCCAGCGCGGGCGGCAGCGGCGCGGCGCCGAAGCGCGTGATCCATGCGCCGACGGTGAACGGGCCGTCGCCATACGCGGGCGCGCCCTCGATCACGAAGTGCTCGAAAGGCCGCCCCATGCCGGCGTCGAACCGCACGACCTGGCCGTCCGGGCTGTCGTGCAGCGGCGCATCGCGCCGGTCGCGTGCGGCGCAGTAGCCGGCGACGAAGATGCGCACGGCGGCCTTGCGGCGGGGGAAGGTCGACCAGGCTGCGGCGAGCGGAAGCGGGAGAGGCGGTCGGCATGCGGGCGCAACGTGGTCGGGGCGAAGCCGACAGCTTAAATCAGGCGGCCGCTCGCCGCCGCGCGGGCCCATTGCCGCGATCGGCGAAACGGATCGTTGCGCGCGATACCCCTTTACTTGAAGTTAACTTCAATTTGTATCATGTGCGCCAGTCCGATCGCGGACGCGTGACGCACCCCGTTGCACGCGGCCGCTCCAACGGAGGTGGAGATGACCGAATCGCCTGTCGCGGCCGAGGCCGCGACGCTGCCGCCGCGCAGCTACCGGGCCGCCGTCGCGAACGTCGTGCTGGCGAGCATCGTGTCCGCGTTGCACGTCGGCAAGGCGACGATCGCGTTGCCGTCGCTGCAGCACGAGTTCGGCGGCTCGCTCGCTTCGCTGAGCGGGATCATGTCGGTGTTTCCGTTCGTCGGCGTGTTCGGCGGCATCGCGGCCGGGCTGCTGGTACGGCGCTGGGGCGACCGGCGGATGCTGATCGCGGGCCTGGTGATCCTCGGCCTGTCGAGTGTCGCCGGCGCGTCGGCCGGCAGTTTCGCGTTGCTGCTCGCCACGCGCTTCGCGGAGGGGCTCGGGTTCGTGATCGTGGTGGTCGCCGCGCCGGCGGTGCTGAATCGCGTGACGCCGCCCGAGCGGCGCAATCTCGCGTTCGGGCTGTGGAGCACGTTCATGCCGGCCGGCATGGCGCTGTCGATGCTGGTCGGGCCGCTGCTCGGCGGCTGGCGCAACGGCTGGCTCGCGGCCTCGGCGCTGACGCTCGCCGCGGCCGCCGCGGTGCCCGTCACGACGTCCGCCGAAACGCCGGCCCGGCAGGCCGCGGCGCCGCGCATCGGGCCCGCGCTGCGCGACGTGCTCGCGTCGCGGTCGACCACGCTGCTCGCGCTGGGTTTCGCCACCTACAACGTGCAGTTCTTCGCGGCGATGACGTTCCTGCCGGTTTTCCTGATGCAGCGCCTCGGCGTCGCGGTCGGCGCGGCGGGGCTGATCAGCGCGGCGATCGTCGCCGCGTGCGTGATCGGCAACCTGACGGCCGGCTGGTTGCTGTCTCGCGGCGCACGGCCGGGGATCGTCATGGCTGCGACGTCGGTCGCGATCGGCGCGGCGGGCGCGGGGCTCTTCAGCGCGGCCACACCGGCACCGCTCGCGGTCGCGCTGGGTTTCGCGTTCTCGGCGATCGCGGGGATGCTGCCGGCGACGATCCTCGCGTGCGCGCCGGGCTCCGCGCCGACGCCGTCGCTGGCGCCGCTGAGCATTGGCTGGGTCGTGCAGGGCAACTATCTCGGCCAGGTGATCGGGCCGCTGTCGATCGGTGCGATCGTCGGTGCATTCGGCTGGTCGGGCGGCATCGGACTGATGCTCGCGGCCGCCGTCACCGGCGCGGCGATCGGCCTGTCGCTGCTGCGCGAACCGATGGGCCGGCGCTGAGCGCGGCGCCGTTCAACCTGCACGGAAATCCGTCAAGCATGCTCAACACCATGGAAAGCCTGATTTGCGAAGAAGACGTGCCGTGCGATGCGCCGGCACGGGTCGAACACGATGCGATGCCGCCGCGCGGCGGCGCCGCGCATCCGCTCGTGACGCCCGGCGGAGCGCCTGCTCCCGAGCATGCCGCGGCGGCCGTCTCGCCGTTGCGCCCGCAACTGTTCGTCACGGTGCTGGAGGCCGGCGACGACGCGTTGCTGGTTCGCTGGGTCGAGAGCGGCCGTTGCCATTACGGCGAACAGCGCTGGCGCTTGCGCGTCGCGCTGCAGCCGGGCCGTTGCGCGATCTCGGGGCAGCCGATCGAGCCGGGCGAGCCGGTGTTCCGGCCGGTGCGACGGCCCGTGCCGGCCAATGGCGACGAGATGATCTGCCCGGCGTCGGTGCCCAGTGCAACCGGCGCGGCGTGTGGCGTCACGGCGGAGGGTGACGACGCATACGCGCCGGCCGACGTTCGCGGCTGAACGCCGGCCGGCCGGGGCATCCCGTCATTTCTTCACGTCGTGCCGGTACTGGATGAACCCGGCGTTGTTCGCGAGCTTGTCGTACAGCGCGCGCGCGGTCGTGTTGGTTTCGTGCGTGAGCCAGTACACGCGGCTCGCGCCGGCTTCGCGGGCATGGTCGTACACGGCTTCGATCAGCGCACCGCCTGCGCCTTGCCCGCGTGCGTCAGGCGCGGTGTACAGGTCCTGCAGGTAGCAGTACGGCCCTTCGGTCCAGCACGAGCGGTGGTAGATCGAATGCACGATCCCGACCAGCGCCCCCGATGCGTCGAATGCGCCGAGCACGAACATCGGCTCGGCAGGATCCATCAGGCGGGCCCACGTCGTCGCGAACACCGCGTCGCTCAGCGCGGTGTCGTAAAACTTCTGATAACCCTGCCACAGCGGGCGCCACGCGGCTTCGTCGGCGGCGACGAGCGGGCGCACCGTGACGCGCGTCGCGTCGTGCGCGCGGCCGGCCGCATCGCGCGCGCGCGCCTGCGCGTGGCGGATCGCGGTGAGCGACTGGCGCTGCTTGCCCTGCGCGTCGAAGTTTTCCGGTGCGAGCCACGCGTCGAACGCGGCGCGGACATCCGGCCATTCGCCGTCGATGATCGAGAACCACGCGGTGTCGCGATTGCGGCCGCGGTAGATGATCGCCTGCCGGAACGTGCCTTCGTAGCGGAAGCCGAGCCGTGCGGCGGCCTTGCGCGACGGCACGTTCAGGTCGTCGCATTTCCATTCGTAGCGCCGGTAGCCGAGCGTGTCGAACGCGTACTTCATCAGCAGGAACTGCGCTTCGGTCGAGACGGGCGTGCGCTTGAGCAGCGGCGAGAACGTGACGGAGCCGACCTCGATCACGCCGTTGGCCGGATCGATGCGCATCAGCGCGAGCGTGCCGACCGCGCGGCCCGTGGAACGGTCGATCACCGTGTAGTGCAGCGGATCCGCGCTCGCCTGCGCGCCGCGCGCGTAGTCACGGTAGCTCGACTCGTCGGTGTACGGGCCGTGTGCGAGATAGGTCCAGTCGCTGCCGTCCGGCGCCTGGGCGTAGGCGGCGTACAGGTCGGCCGCGTGGCGCTCGGCGTCGAGCGGTTCGAGCCGGCAGTAGCGGCCTTTGAGCACGATGCGCTCCGGGCGCGGGCGCGCGGACCAGTCGGGGACGGGGTGGCCGATGGATTGCTGGAAATCGTTGGTGAGCGTGGACAAGGTCGATCTCGCTTCGGTTGGCGGCCGGCGACATGCCGGCATGCAGACGATCGTAGTCGCGGCGAGGTACCATGAGAAGCGCCAGGGATTGGCAAATTTATGGTGCCACGAGCCATGCGCCGTGAGCCACGAGCCACGAGCCACGAGCCACGAGCCACGAGCCAAGAGCCAAGAGCCAAGAGCCACGAGCCAAGAGCCACGAGCCGAGAGCCAAGAGCCAAGAGCCAAGAGCCATGCGCCATGCGCCATGCGCCATGCGCCGTGCGCCGTGTGCCGTGTGCCGTGTGCCGCTGGCCGTCAGCAACCGGCCGTCCGCAACTAGCCGTCCGCCACGTTCCGACATTTTCACGCTGAGATGTTCCGATGACGACAATCCTGCCTTCCTGCGACGCACCGTTGCTGCCGCTCGACGCGCCGCTGGCGCGCACGCCCGGCGCGCCTTCGCTGCAGCGCCAGTTGCTGCGCCGCGTGCGCGACGCGATTCTCGGCGGTGCGATGCCGGCCGGCACGCGGCTGCCCGGCACGCGTGCGCTGGCCGAGACGCTCGGCGTGTCGCGCAACACGACGGCTGCCGTCTACGAGCAACTCGTCGCCGAAGGCTTCCTGCAGTCCGACCGGCGCGGCACGCGTGTCGTCGGGTTGTCGCGGCCGGCGCCGCCGCGCCGGCGTGCCGCGCCGCCGGCCGTCGCGCAGCGGCTCGGCCGCATTCGCCCGAGCCGCATCGGCACCGGCGAAACGGAGGGTTTCCGGCCGGGCGTGCCCGCGCTGACGCATTTCCCGGTGGACGCGTGGCGCCACGCGATCGACCGTGCGCTGCGCCGCAGCGGCCGCGACCTGCTCGGTTATGGCGATCCGCTCGGCGAGCGCGCGCTGCGCGAATCGATCGCGCGCCACCTGGCCGTGACGCGCGGCGTGCGCTGCGATCCCGAGCAGATCGTGATCACGGAGGGCGCACAGGGTGCGATCTCGTTGTGCGCGCAGCTGCTGACGAACCCGGGCGATACGGTGTGGGTCGAGGAGCCCGGCTATCGCGGCGCGCGCACCGCGATGCAGGCGGCCGATCTCGACGTCGTGCCGATGCCGGTCGACGCGGAAGGGCTGCGCGTCGAAGCGGACGACTGGCGCGAGCGGACGCCGCGCCTCGTCTATACGACGCCGTCGAACCAGTTCCCGACCGGCGCCGTGCTGTCGATCTCGCGCCGGCTCGCGCTGATCGATGCCGCGCGCCGGCATCGCGCGTGGATCATCGAGGACGACTACGACAGCGAATTCCGTCACACCGGCGAGCCGATCGGCGCGATGCACGGGCTCGCGGACGATTCGCCCGTCGTCTATCTCGGCTCGTTCAGCAAGACGATGTTTCCGGCGCTGCGCATCGGTTTTCTCGTGCTGCCCGACGCGCTGCTGGCCGCGGTGCGGCCGGTGCTGCCGGAGATGCTGCGCGGCGGCACGCGTCACGTGCAGCTCGCGCTGGCGGATTTCATCGAGACGGGCGAGTACGGCCGCCATCTCGGCCGCATGCGCCGGCTGTACCGCGACCGGCGGCGGTTGCTGCTCGCCGCGCTCGACGGCAGCCTGAGGGTGCCGCACCAGATCGAGGGCGGCCCGTGCGGGCTGCATCTTGCGCTGCGGCTGCCTGCGCGCTACCGCGATCGCGCGATCGTCGACGCGGCGCGCGCCCACGGCATCGGGCCGTTCCCGCTGTCGGGCTTTTCGATCGATGCGGCATCGGCAGGCAACGGGCTGGTGCTCGGTTTCGGCAATACGTCGGCCGACGCGTTCGAGCCGATGTTGCGGATGCTGTCGGCGATCGCGGAGCGGGTGGGCGGGGCGTGACGTGCGTACGCGTTGCCTGAGCCGGCGGCGCGGCGATCCGGTGAAGGAAGCCGCCAACCTTTGACTCGATACCGCTTCTCGGCGGTCGGCAGCAGCAAGTTCACCGCTGTCAGCGGGCTGTTCTTCGTACATCGACCGGATATGCAGCCGCCGGGTTCGGCTCCGCGTACCAGCACACACCGCTCACCGCCGCGCACGACAATCGGACTTGTGCGGATTGACGAACCGCACACTTTGTTCGAAACGAACGCCGTCGCGGCTCCGCGCCTGCCGTGCCGCCCGGCATACGGGTTTCGATTCGTATGTTCGAACAGGCCGCGTGGACTATAAATGGATGCGTGTACCGGTGCTTGTCAGGCGCCTGCGCGTCTCGCGCATGTCGGCGCCGCGACGCCCGGGGGAGGTGCACCGTGGTTCGCCAGACGCTTGCTCGCGCCGTGCTTCGCACCGCGTTGATCGGGGGCGTGTTTGCCGGCTGTTTGCTGCCTTCGCCGGCCGCCGTTTCCGGAACCCTGTCGCCATCCGCCACGCCACCCGCGACGAAGCAAAGGCCGGGTGCGACGCCTTATGCGATGCCGGTCGATTTTCCGGCGATCGTCGACCGCTACGGCCCGGCGGTCGTGACCGTCACGTCCGCCGCACCCGACCAGCAGGCCGGTGTCCAGTCGTTCACGATCCTCGATCCCGACGATCCGCTCGCCGCATTCTTCCGGCGCGGCGCGCCGCCTCCCGCGCAGGGCCCGCAGACGCCGGCGCCCGACACGGCGCCGCGTGCGGTATCGGGCAGCGGCTCGGGTTTCATCGTCAGCGCCGACGGCCTGATCCTCACCTCCGCGCACGTGGTCGACGATGCGACCGACGTGACCGTGCGGCTCACGGACCGCCGCGAATTCAAGGCGACCGTGCTGGCCGTCGATCCGCAAAGCGACGTCGCCGTGCTGCGCGTTACCGCGACGAAACTGCCGTTCGTGCGCATCGGCGATTCGGCGAAGGTACGCGCGGGCGAACCGGTGATGACGATCGGCGCGCCGGACGGATCGGGCAACACGGTCACGGCCGGCATCGTCAGCGCGACGTCGCACCGGCTGCCGGACGGCAGCGCGTTTCCGTTCTTCGAAACCGACATCGCCCCGAACCCCGACAACTCGGGCGGCCCCGTATTCAATCGCGCGGGCGACGTGATCGGCATCGCGGTGCAGGTGTATACGGGCACCGACCGCTACGCGAGCATGACGTTCGCGATTCCGATCGCGTTTGCCGCAAAGGTGCGTGCGCAACTGCAGAAGCAGATGCAGGCGCAGCAGTCTCAGGAGCCGGGCGAGCCGTCGTCCGGCAACGCGCTTGGCGTCGACGTGCAGGATGTCGGCATCGGGCTGGCCGCGGCGTTCGGGCTGCCGCGTCCGGCGGGCGCGCTCGTCAACGGCGTGGCGCCCGGCTCGCCGGCGGCCGCGGCCGGCGTGAGGCCCGGCGACGTGATCGTCAAGCTGGGCGACAAGTCGATCGGCCGTTCGGCCGAGCTGAACGACCTGGCCGCCGCGCTGCCGCCCGGCCAGAAGACGCCGCTGCGCGTGATCCGCAATCGCGCGCCGGTGAGGCTGACGATCACGGGCGCCGACGAGGCCGCCGGCAACGCGGGCACGACCGTCGGCATGGCCGCGCCGAAGGTGGCCGCACGACCGGGGCCGGGGGCGGGAGCGAGTGCGGGCGCGGGCGACGGCGGCGACCGCCTCGGGCTGACGATGCACGCGCTGAGCGACGACGAGCGCCGCTCGACCGGGCTCGCGGTCGGGATGATGGTGGACGCGGTGCACGGCCCGGCAGCCCACGCGGGCATCCAGCCGGGCGACGTCGTGCTGGAGCTCAACGACACGCTGCTCGAGACGCCGGACGACGTGCAGTCGCTCGAAGCGAACGGCGGCAGCGTGATCGCGGTGCTGATCCAGCGCAACAACGCGCGGAAGTTCGTGTCGGTGCGGGCGCGTTAGGGCGTTGACGCGGCCGGTATCGTCCGCCTACCATCGTCCGGTATCGTCCGACATCGCACCAGGCCAGCCCGGCAACCAGGAGCCATCCGGCATGAAAGCAGCAACCTTCATCGTAGTCGTACACAGGCGCAGGGTCCGGTAGCGGCACCGCGCCGGCATTCCTGCGCCCCCGACTCGTTCGGGGGCTTTTTTTTTGCATTGCGCACGGCCGTGCGGCACGTGCGCGGAGGACATCCGCTTGCAACCGAACCTGCCGATCGCTTCCGAACGCGCGTCGCCGAGGCACGCGACGCTGATCCTGCTGTGCGCGTGCTCGGTGCTGCCGCTGAGCCTGTTCCTGCCGTCGCTGCCGGCAATCGCACGAGACCTGCGCGCCGACTACGCGCTCGTCGCGCTTTCGCTCGGCGGTTACGCGGCGGTGGCCGCGTCGCTGGAGTGCGTGATGGGGCCGCTGTCGGACCGGTTCGGGCGGCGGCCGGTCGTGCTGGCGGGCGTCGGCATCTTCGCGCTCGGCTCGCTCGGCTGTGCGATGGCGACCGATATCCGGGTGTTTCTGGCATGCCGGCTGATGCAGGCGGCGATCACGTCGGTCTATCCGGTGTCGATGGCGACGATCCGGGATACCGGCGGCGGTGCGCACGCGGCGAGCCGGATCGGCTATGCGGCGATGGCGGCCGCGTTCGCACCGATGCTCGGCCCGACGCTCGGCGGCGCGCTCGACCAGACGGCGGGCTGGCGCGCGAGCTTCTGGCTGCTCGGCGCGGCGGGCATTGCGCTGTTCGTCTGGTGCGGGTTCGATTTCGTCGAAACCCACGCGAACCGGTCGTCGAGTCTCGGGCAGCAGCTGCGCGCGTATCCGGCGCTGCTGCGCGCGCGCCGTTTCTGGGCCTACGCGCTGTGCATGGCGTTTTCGACCGGCTCGTTCTACGCGTTCCTGGCCGGCGCGCCGCTGGCCGCGCAAACGGTGTTCGGCATCCCGCCCGCGGAAATCGGCTTCTACATGGGGACCATCACGGCCGGCTTCGTGTGCGGCAGCTTCCTGGCCGCGCGTTACGCGCGCCGCTTCGCGCTGGCCACGACGATCCTGTGCGGGCGGATCGTTGCATGCGCGGGACCGTTGATCGGCCTCGCGTCGATGTTCGGCGGCGCGACGCATGCGATCGCGTGGTTCGGGCCGTGCGTGCTGGTCGGCATCGGCAACGGGCTGACGAATCCCGGTGCCCATGCCGGCGCGGTGTCGGTGCGCCCGGCGCTGGCCGGGAGCGCGTCGGGGCTGGCCGGTGCGATGACGATCGCCGGCGGCGCCGCGCTTTCATCGTTGACGGGGGCGGTACTGACGCCCGGCAACGCGGGTTATGCGCCGCTGGCGATGATGCTGCTGTCGGCCGCGATCGCGCTGGCGGCGGCCGTCTGCGTGCGGGTGTTCGACGCACGGGACGCAGGGCGGTGAACGCGAGTACGCGGTATCGCCGCGCAGAATCGGGCATCGGTGCGGGCATGGGCGCGGGTATCGGTGCGGACATGGGTGCGGGTACCGCTACCGTCCCGCGGGCGATGGGCGGACAATCGATCGCATATCGGGAGACGACGAACCCGCCGCGCGCCGAGCATGCTCCGCCGCGCGAAGGTCGATTGGACGAGGGAACGATGAGCGACTTTTCTGATTTCCAGCGAGACATTGCCGACGCCGCGAGAGCGACATTCAGGGCGCTGCGGGCGCTGCACCCGGACGAGCATTTCTACGCGTTCGCGCTCTATACCGACAGCGGCGCGATGACGGTGGTGCCGGCAGCCAATTCGGTCGAGGGGCTGCGCCGGGTTCGCGAGCAGCAGGCCGTCGCGGACGACGACCCGTGGTATGCGTGGGGCTTTTCGGAATGGGCGTATGCGGCGGCGGAAGCGTCGCCGTTCAATGCGATCTGCGGCAAGCTCGCCGACGACGTGCTGAGCCCGCAGTTTGTCCGGTCGAGATTCCCGGAATTTTCGCGGCAACTGCACGCCGACATGATCGGTGCGTTGCGCCTGCTCGACCGCGAGGGCCTGTTCGGCACCGGCGAAGAACGGGCGGCGATCACGCTGTTCGTGTCGATCAGCGACGACAACGCGGCCGAAGCGCTGGAAAACGAATCGGCGAAAGCGCTGAATCCGCCGGCCGTCGCCGACGCATTCCTGCGCCGCTACGACTGACCCAAATCGGGATATCGCACGGCGGCCCCGCGCGGGCGGCCGCCGTGCTTGCTGCGGTACGGCTTACGGCTTACGGCTTATGGCTTACGGCTTCGCGCCCACCACGAACTCGAACGTCGCGACGCCGTCGACGCCGCCCGTCACGCGGTCACCGGGTTGCAGCGCGCCGACGCCGGCCGGCGTGCCCGTGAAGATCAAATCGCCGGCCTTCAACTCGACCGAGCGCGACACGTACGCGATGACATCGGGCACGGCCCAGATCATGTCGGCCAGGTCTCCTTGCTGGCGCGTGTCGCCGTTGACCGCGAGCCAGATGCGGCCCTTGGCCGGATGACCGGTGGCCGAGGCCGCGCGCAACGCGGTCACGGGGCCCGACGCGTCGAAGCCTTTCGCCCAGTCCCACGGACGGCTCAGTTTCTTCGCTTCGGCCTGCAGGTCGCGGCGCGTGAGGTCGACGCCGACGCCGTAGCCCCATACATGCGACAGCGCGTCGGCCGGGTCGATCGACCGCCCGTCCTTGCCGATCGCGACGACCAGCTCGATTTCGTGATGGAGGTCGTTCGTCAGCGGCGGATAGGGGACGGTGCCGCTGGCCGGGACGATCGCGTCGCCCGGCTTCGTGAAGAAGAACGGCGGTTCGCGGTCGGGATCGGCGCCCATTTCGCGCGCGTGGTCGGCGTAGTTGCGGCCGACGCAGAAGACGCGGCGCACCGGAAAGCGCGCGGACGACTGGTCGACTTCGACGGAAGGACGCTCGGCAGCGTCGATGACATAGGCGGACATCGGATGGCCTCGTTCGGTGGGAAGACGGATGCCGCGCCCGTGCGGCGCACGGGCCGGCATGCGTGCAACGATACCTGACGCCCGTGCGGCCGGATGCGACGCAACTGCGTTTTACCGGGACAAAACTACGCGTCGGGTGCTGCCGGCGTGTCCTCGCCGTCCGGCAGCGCGGCGTTCGCGTCGCGGTACGCCTTCGGCGACACGCCGACCCGCGCGCGGAAGCGCCGCGCGAAATACCCTTCGTCGCGGAAGCCGACCGAGCGGGCGATGTCCGCGATGCGCCGGCTCGTGTGAGCCAGCAGCGACTGCGCGAGCGCGATCCGGCGCTCCGTCACGAGATCGGTGAAGGTGCTGCCGGTTTCCTTGCGGACCAGGTGCGCGAGGTAGTTGGGCGACAGGAACGCGGCTTCGGCGGTCGCGGCGAGCGTCAGGTCCTCGCGGGTGAGGTTGGCGCGGACGTGCCGCAGCACGCGCGCGAGCGCATCGCGCCGGCCGGCGCGCTGGGCGCCGCGCTGCGCGAGCTTGTCGAGCGCGCCCGCGTACTGCGTGCAGACGAGCCCGATCAGCTGCAGCAGGTAGCCGCGCAGCAACGTGGTCGAGCCGAACGTGCGCACGCGATCGGTGTCGAGCATGCATAGCGCGAGGCGGCGCGCTTCGTCGTAGGTGTCGCCGGTCAGGATGAAGTCGAGGTGTTCCTGGAAGCGGAACGGCGTCAGCTCGGGAAAGCGGTGGGCGGGCACGTCCTCCAGGTCGAGCGGGTCGACGTCGAGATCGGCGCGCAGGAACGCCTGGCTGAAGTTGATCACGATGAAGTGCGCGCCTTCCGGATGCGGGATCAGGTGCTCGCGGTGCGGCAGCACGAACGCGAGCGCGCCGCGCGGAAACGGCCGCGTGACGCCGCCAATCCGCTGCTCGGTGTCGCCGCCGAGATTGAACTGGATCTGGAAATACGCGTGCCGGTGCGGCTCGGTGATCGCCTGGCGCGACGCCTGGTCGCGGATGTAGAAGTCGAGCCGGTCGCTGCGTTCGGGCATCCCGTACAGGCGCGGCGGGGCGGTGGAGGGCATGAAGGATTCTGCTGGTCGTGACGCGGTTGAGCCGCGATGGTACAGCGAACCGGGCGCGTCGGCGATCCGCGCGGCCGTGCGGCGTTGCCCGGTGTCGCTCGCGGCGTGCCGCGCGACGGTCATTCGTCCGGGTGGAAGCCGAGATAACGGGCGTGCGGGCCGCCTTCGCCGGCGCGCTGGCTCGCCGCGCCGACCGATGCGAGCGCGTCCACCGTCGTCGCGCGGTTCGAGATCAGCGTCCACGCGACGGTGTCGTCGGCGTCGGCCGGTGCCGACGCGCGCAAATCCGTCAGCGCGGCGAGCAGCGTGGCGGCCGGCGGCGCGTGGATCGCGAACCCTTCGTTGGCCACGGCCGCCGTCTCGATCCCCAGCACCTTGCACAACCGTGCCCGCAGCGGCGTTTCGGCTTCGCTCGCCGCACGCGAGCGCGCGATGTTCTCGCGGGTGGCCGCGTCGACGATCGTGCCGCCGCGGACGAACGGCGCCTGCTGCCACGCGTCGGGCGTGCATTGCTTGCCAGCCGGTACCAGCGGTACGAACGGATTCACTTCGGCCGGGTAGATCCGGCACACGAGCGGGCGCTCGTCGTAGATCGCGCATCGCAGGTCGTCGCGCAGGTTCGGGCACGGCCCCGCATGGGACGCCGTGAGCATCACCGTCACGCGGACGGGCAGCGAGCCGCTGAGCGCGGCGCTCGAGCGTGCGCGTTTGTACGCGGCGAACGCGTTGTCGGGCTCGGGCTCGACGAGCCACGGCATCGCGTCGCACAGCAGCTCCACGTGGCCGCCGCGCTGCAGCCACGCGGTGGCCTCGTCGATCGTCAGCGGAATGCGCAGGTCGCGGCAGCATCCGCCGCAGCCGTTGCAGGCAAAGTCGAGGTCGGTAGGGGTGTCGTTCATGCTTGATTCGATACGGATGACGGGGTGTCGCGAAGCGTCGCGACACGGCGGTGATTTCGTTTACCGGGCGACCAGCGGCGCGATCCGGCGTCGCAGCTCGGGCACGACGTCGGCGTCGAACCACGGATGGTGCTTGAACCACGCCTGGTTGCGCGGCGACGGATGCGGCAGCGGCAGCACGCCGGGGCCGTAGTCGCGCCACGCATGTACGGTGTCCGTCAGCGTGGCCTTGCGCGCGTCGCGCAGGAAGTGCCGCTGCGCATACTGGCCGATCAGCAGCGTGAGCCGGATCGACGGCAACCCGGCGAGCAGCCGGTCTATCCACAGCGGCGCGCATTCGGGGCGCGGCGGGTTGTCGCCGCTCGTGCCGCGGCCCGGGTAGCAGAAGCCCATCGGCACGATCGCGAAGCGGGTTTCGTCGTAGAACGTGCCGGCGTCGACGTCGAGCCAGCCGCGCAGCCGCTTGCCGCTCGCATCGTCCCACGGGATGCCGCTCGCATGGACGCGTGCGCCCGGCGCCTGCCCGACGATCAGGATGCGCGCGTCGCGATGGGCACGCACGACCGGGCGCGGGCCGAGCGGCAGGTCGGCTTCGCAGGCACGGCACGCGCGGATTTCAGTGAGCAGCACGTCGAGCGGCGCGCGCGTGGGTTTCGGCATCGAATCGGATCGGGGACGGAGTGGTCATGCGGCGCCCCGGGAACCGCGCGCCCGGCGCCGACAGGCGGCCCGGGCAGGCGTGGCGCGGGAGCGCGCGCCGCCTGCATCACGCGGCGCGCCTCACGCCCGCGACGGGCCCGGTGCGCCGCTTTCGGCGACGGCAGCATCATACAACGCGGTTTGCGCGATCGCGCGGGCGATCGCCGCGTCGTCGTGCGAACCGTCGAGCATGCCCCAGCGCCGGTATTGGGACAGGAACCACTCGCCTTCGCGCGGATCGGGGCGGTTCACGGCGCCGCCGTCGTGGAAACGGATCGGCAGCGGCGGCACGGCGAACGGCCCCGATCCGTAGTCGCCGAGCAGGCGCGGCGCGATCAGCCGGGCCGGCACGCCGAGCGCGTCGGGCGACGCGAGCCAGCCGGCCGCCTCGCGACGGTGCGCGGCACTGTCGAGCCACGCGCACGCATCGACGAGCGTGCGGATCAGCGCGCGCGCGGTGGCCGGATACAGCGCGACGAAATCGCGCCGGGCCGCGAGCACCTTCTCCGGATGATCGGGCCAGATCTCGCTCGTGACGGCGACGGTCCGCCCCGCGTTGCAGGCCTCGGCCACGGCATGCCACGGTTCGCCAGCGCAGAAGCCGTCGAGTTCGCCGCCCGCGAGCGCGGCCACCATCTCGGGCGGCGGGATCACGACGCTGCGCACGTCGCGCAGCGGATCGACGCCGTGCGACGCGAGCCAGTGGTTCAGCCACATCGCGTGCGTGCCGGTCGGGAACGTCTGCGCGAGGAGCGGCTTGCGGCCGAGCGTCGCGAACGCGTCGCGCACGCTGCCGCTTTCGCGATAGGCGTCGGCGAGGCCGCGCGACAACGAGATCGCCTGGCCGTTGCGGTTCAGCACCATCAGCGCGGCCATGTCGGCCTGCGGGCCGCCGATCCCGAGCTGCAGCCCGCAGACCAGCCCGTACAACGCATGCGCGGCGTCGAGCTCGCCGCTCAGCAGCTTGTCGCGGACGGCGGCCCACGACGGCTGGCGGCTGAGTTCGAGCGTGAGGCCGTGCCGCGCACCGAGATCCAGGCGCTGTGCGACGATCAGCGGGGCCGCGTCGCTCAGCGCGACGAACCCGAGGCGAAGATGCGCGCGTTCCGGCGCGACGGGAGAGGTGGTGTCCATGGCGGTCATGACTGGGGTGACGCGTCGAGCAATTGCCGCGCGACGTCGACGATGCGCAGGCCCTGATCCATCGCGCGCTTGCGCAGCGCCGCATACGCGTCGTGTTCGGACAGCCTGCGCTGGTCCATCAGCATCCGCTTCGCGCGGTCGATCAGCTTGCGTTCGGCGAGTTCGCGCTCGACATCGGCAAGCCGGCGGCGCAGCGCGTCGTCGTGCGAGAAGCGTGCGAGCGCGACTTCGAGAATCGGTGCAAGGCGTTCGGCCGACAGCCCCTCGACGAGATACGCGCTGACGCCCGCGCCGACCGCCGCGCGGATCAGCGACTGGTTGGCGTCGTGGCTGAACATCAGCACGGGGCGCGGCGCGGTCGCATGCATGACCGCGAGTTGCTCGAGCGTGTCGCGCGACGGCGAATCGGTATCGATGATCACGACGTCGGGATGCTGCTCCTCGACGGCGGCCGGCAGGCGCGCGGGCGTCGCGACGTCGTTCAGCATGTCGTAGCCGAGCTGCGCGAGCGCGTCGCCGAGCTCGCCGATCGGTTTGTCGGTATCGGTGACGAGCAGCACGCGCAGGCGGGGGGAGGAAGCGGGCGCACTCATGATGCGAACGGCGGCGGAGAAATCGTGGCGCGATGCGCAGATCGGAGGGGGCCCCGCGCGCACGTCGTGCCGGTGCCGCGCGCGGCGACCCGGCAGCCGGTGCGAACGGCGCCGCTGTTTTCATGACAGGTGGGCGGCGAGTGCCGCGTGGTGTCGCGCATGCTACGCGGCCCGGGAGAAGGCCGTGTCGATCGCGGCCCCCGCTGCGCCCGCGTCCGGCACCTCCCGCACGGCCGTTTCGCCGATCGCGCCGCCGACGAGGATCACGGCCGGACTGCCGAGCCGTGCTGCGTCGATGCCGCGCGCGAGATCGCCGAGCGTGCCGGTCCAGCGGCGTTCGTCGGGCGTGCCGGCCCATTGCACGGCCGCGGCCGGCGTCGATGCCGGCAGCACGGCGAGCAGGCCGGCGGCGATGCTGTCGACGCGGCTCATGCCCATGTAGATCGCGAGCGTGGTGCCGGTCGCGGCGAGACGCGCCCAGTCGGGTTCGCCGTGGTCCTGACGATGGGCGGTGACGAACGTGACGCCGTGGCAATGCGCGCGGTGCGTGAGCGAGATGCCGAGGCTCGCGGCGGCGGCGAACCCCGACGAGATGCCGTTGACGATCTCGACCGGAATCGCGGCGGCGCGCAGCGTCGCGAGTTCTTCGCCGGCGCGCCCGAACAGCAGCGCCTCGCCGCCTTTTACACGCACCACGTGCGCGCCGCGCAGTGCGTAACGGCGCATCAGCTTCTCGATGAATGCCTGCGGCGTGGAGCGGCAACCGCCGCGCTTGCCGACGCGGATGACGCGCGCCTGCGGCGCGAGTTCGACGATGCCGGGCGCGACGAGATCGTCGAGCAGCAGCACGTCGGCAGCGGCCAGCGCTTTCACGGCCTTGAGCGTGAGGAGATCGGGATCGCCGGGGCCGGCGCCCAGCAGGGTGACTTTGCCTGTCGTCATGTCGTGTTCCAGTGCCGCCTGCATGCGGCGGCCGATAGCGCGTTGTTGCGCGGCGGCGGGCGGTCGACGTATCGGTATCCGGCCGTGCCGCGCACGGAAGGACGCCGTTGTCCTGAGCGGCCCGCCTGCACGACGGGCCCGGTTTTGCGGGGACTGCCCACCGGCGCCGTTGCCGGTGTCATGCAGCGGGTTCAGCAATATCCGGGCCAACCGGCATCGCCCGTCGCGCCCGCGCGGCGGGAACGGCGCGCACCGTGCCGCGCGATGGTCATGTGAGGGCGAAATGCGGGCCGAATATGGGCCAATCGCGGGCCAAGTACGACCCCCGTGCCGGCGCGCGGCCGCCGCGCGCCGGCACCCGCAATGCCGCATCGGCGTGCATCGTGCCCCGCCCGTACGCACCGCGATGTCGCACGGCGACAGTGCTGCATCGCACCACATCTGTGCCTCTCTGCATCACCGCGCATCGTGTGCCGACTGTCGCCGCTCGCCGCGCGACGCCGGACGAGCCTTGCGCGGCGGGACTGCGGGCCCGATTGGCGGCGACATGGCACGGCGTTTGCGTGAGCCGGTTCGGGCGAATCAATGGCGATTCGTCCGGCAGTACCGATTACAGACGCGCCCGGCAACGGGCTTCATGGGCAACGGCGTCCTACGCATCGGGTCTCGACGAGACCGGGTGCGCAGGACGCCGTTTTTCGTTTGGCGGATGACATGACCGACAAAGCTACCCGTATCGATCTCTTCAGCCTCCGCACCGCGCCGATGCGCGCGTTCCACCTGACGTGGATGGCGTTTTTCGTGTGCTTCTTCGCATGGTTCGCGTGCGCGCCGCTGATGCCGCTGATTGCACGCGAATTCCACCTGAGCGCGGCGCAGGTTGCCAACATCAACATCGCGGCCGTGGCCGCGACGATTGCCGTGCGGCTGCTGGTCGGCCCGCTGTGCGACCGCTTCGGCCCGCGCCGCGTATACGTCGGCCTGCTGCTGCTCGGCGCGATCCCCGTGTTCGCGGTGTCGTTCACGCACGACTACCTGTCGTTCCTGATCTGCCGGCTCGGCATCGGCGCGATCGGCGCGGGTTTCGTGATCACGCAGTACCACACGTCGGTGATGTTCGCGCCGAACGTGGTCGGCACCGCGAACGCGACGACGGCCGGCTGGGGCAATGCCGGCGCGGGCGCGACGCAGGCGCTGATGCCGCTGCTCGTCGCCGCCGGCCTGATGCTCGGCTTCGGCGAGGATTCGTCGTGGCGTATCGCGCTGGTCGTGCCGGGCGTCGCGATGCTCGCGATGGCCTGGGCGTACTGGCGCTTCACGCAGGATTGCCCGCAAGGCGACTTCGCCGCGCTGCGCAAGGAAGGCGTGACGGTCGACAGCGGCAAGAAGGGCGGCTGGGCGAGCTTCTTCGCGGCCTGCGGCAACTATCGCGTGTGGATGCTGTTCATCACGTACGGCGCGTGCTTCGGCGTCGAGGTGTTCATCCACAACATCGCCGCGCTGTACTACGTCGATCACTTCAGCCTGTCGCTGAAGGACGCCGGTTTCGCGGTCGGCATGTTCGGGCTGCTCGCCCTGTTCGCCCGCGCGCTCGGCGGCTGGCTGTCCGACAAGATCGCCGCGCGCCGCAGCCTCGACGTGCGCGCGATGCTGTTGTGCGCGCTGATCGTCGGCGAAGGGCTCGGGCTGATCTGGTTTTCGCATGCGCAAAGCGTCGGCATCGCACTCGTCGCGATGCTCGCGTTCGGCCTCTTCACGCACATGGCGTGCGGCGCGACCTACGCGCTGGTGCCCTTCATCGACCGCAAGGCACTCGGCGGCGTCGCGGGGATCGTCGGCGCGGGCGGCAACGTCGGCGCGGTCGCCGCGAGCTTCCTGCTCAAAGGCGTCGGCGACGTGCAGCACACGCTCGGCCTGCTCGGCCTTGCCGTCACCGCGACCGCGCTGTGCGCGATGGCCGTGCGCTTCAGCGAGGAACACAAGGCGCGCGAAGCCGAGCTGCGCGACCGCGCGCTGGCTGCCGGCAGCGTCGCGAACTGATCGACCGAGGGAAACGTCATCATGAAACTCATCGTCATCGGCCACGGGATGGTCGGCCACAAGCTGCTCGAATGCGTCGCGGCGCAAGCGAGCGCGGCGGGCGCGCTGCAGGTCACCGTGCTCGGAGAGGAGCCGCGCCCGGCCTACGACCGCGTGCACCTGTCCGAGTTCTTCGCGGGCAAGTCGGCGGACGACCTGTCGCTCGTCGAACCCGGCTTCTTCGAGCGTCATCCGCAGTTCGACCTGCGCCTGAACGCGCGCGTCGCGTCGATCGACCGCGCCGCGCATACGGTCACGCTCGCGTCCGGGGAAACGCTCGCGTACGACAAGCTGGTGCTGGCGACGGGTTCGCGCCCGTTCGTGCCGCCGATGCCGGGGCACGATCGTGAGGGCTGCTTCGTGTACCGGACGATCGAGGATCTCGAGGCGATGCAGGCGTGCGGCACGCGCGCAAAGCGCGGCGTCGTGATCGGCGGCGGGCTGCTGGGCCTCGAATGCGCGAAGGCGCTGCGCGACATGGGGCTCGACACGCACGTCGTCGAATTCGCGCCGCGGCTGATGGCCGTGCAGGTCGACGACGGCGGCGGCCGGATGCTGCGCGCGAAGATCGAGGCGCTCGGCGTGACCGTGCATACGGGCAAGAACACGCTCGAGATCGTCGACGGCGAAGAGGGCACGCACCGGATGGTGTTCGCCGACGGCTCGCATCTCGACGCCGACATGATCGTGTTTTCGGCCGGCATTCGCGCACGCGACGAACTGGCGCGTGCGTGCGGCCTGGAAATCGGCCCGCGCGGCGGCGTCGCGATCGACGACGCGTGCCGCACGAGCGACGCCGACATCTACGCGATCGGCGAATGCGCGGCCTGGAACGGCATGGTGTACGGCCTCGTCGCCCCCGGCTACGACATGGCGCGCGTGGTGGCGAAGCAGCTGGGTGGCGATGCGGACGGCGAGGCCGGGGCCGCGTTCGCGGGCGCCGACATGAGCACGAAGCTGAAGCTGATGGGCGTCGACGTCGCGAGCATCGGCGACGCGCACGGCACGACGGCCGGCAGCCGCACCTACCAGTACGCGGACGAGCGCCGCCAGGTCTACAAGAAGCTCGTCGTGTCCGACTGCGGCAAGTTCCTGCACGGCGCGGTGATGGTCGGCGACGCGGCCGAATACGGCACGCTGCTGCAGATGATGCTGAACCGCATCGAGCTGCCCGAGTCGCCGGAATTCCTGATCCTGCCGTCGTCGGACGGCGCCGCGAAGCCGGCGCTCGGTGTCGACGCGCTGCCTGACGGCGCCCAGATCTGCTCGTGCAACAACGTGTCGAAGTCGCAGATCTGCACGGCGGTCGCCGACGGCGCGACGAGCCTCGGCGCGCTGAAGTCGTGCACGGGCGCCGGCACGTCGTGCGGCGGCTGCGTGCCGCTCGTCACGCAGATCATGAAGGCCGAGATGAAGAAGCAGGGCCTCGCGGTCAACAACCATCTCTGCGAGCACTTCCCGTATTCGCGCCAGGAGCTGTTCCACCTGATCCGCGTCGAGCGCATCACGACCTTCGACGCGCTGCTCGCGAAGCATGGCCATGGCCTCGGCTGCGACGTGTGCAAGCCGGCGGTGGCGGGCATCCTCGCGTCGTGCTTCAACGAGTTCGTGCTGAAGAAGGAACACGCGGGGCTGCAGGATTCGAACGACTACTACCTCGCGAACATCCAGCGCGACGGCACGTATTCGGTCGTGCCGCGCATGCCGGGCGGCGAGGTCACGCCGGAAGGGCTGATCGCGGTCGGTCAGGTCGCGAAGAAGTACGGGCTCTACACGAAGATCACCGGCGGCCAGCGCGTCGACCTGTTCGGTGCGCGCGTCGAGCAGTTGCCGTCGATCTGGGAGGAACTGATCGCGGCCGGTTTCGAATCGGGCCACGCATACGGCAAGGCGCTGCGCACCGTGAAGTCGTGTGTCGGCTCGACGTGGTGCCGTTACGGCGTCGGCGATTCGGTCGGCCTCGCGATCGACCTCGAGAATCGCTACAAGGGGCTGCGCGCGCCGCACAAGATCAAGTTCGGCGTGTCCGGCTGCACGCGCGAGTGTGCGGAAGCGCAGGGCAAGGACGTCGGCGTCATCGCGACCGAGAAGGGCTGGAACCTGTACGTATGCGGCAACGGCGGGATGAAGCCGCGCCACGCGGAACTGCTCGCGTCCGACCTCGACCGCGCGACGCTGGTTCGCTACATCGACCGTTTGCTGATGTTCTACGTACGCACGGCCGACCGGCTGCAGCGCACGAGCGTTTGGCGCGACAACCTCGAAGGCGGCCTCGATTACCTGATCGACGTCGTCGTGCACGACCGGCTCGGGATCGGCGCCGAACTCGAAGCCGACATGCAGCACGTGGTCGACACCTACGAGTGCGAGTGGAAGCGGGCCGTCACCGATCCCGACACGCGCAAGCGCTTCCGTCACTTCGTGAACAGCGATGCGCCGGACACGACCATCGAATTCGTCGAGACGCGTGGTCAGATCCGGCCCGCGATGCCCGGCGAACGGGCAGGCGGCAAGCCCGTGTCGATTCCCGTCGTCGCCGAAAGCGCGGCGCAAGCCGTGACCGAACCCGCAACCGCCTGACCGATACCCGCACCACTTCAAGGAGCCCATCATGAACGATCGTCTTCCGCCGTCCTGGACCCGCGTGTGCGCGCTCGACGATATCGTGCCGAACACCGGCGTGTGTGCACTCGTCAACGGCGAGCAGGTCGCGGTCTTTCACGTCGCGCATGCCGAGGAAGGCGGCGTGTTCGCGATCGACAACGTCGATCCCGTGTCGCGGGCGGCCGTGATGTCGCGCGGGCTGATCGGCAGCCTCGGCGAGCGCGTCGTCGTCGCGTCGCCGCTGTACAAGCAGCATTTCGACCTGCGCACCGGCGAATGCCTGGAGGCACCCGGGCAGTCGGTGAGCACGTATCCGTCGCGGGTCGAGGACGGCTTCGTGTGGATCGCGGCCTGACCGCCCCGGAGCGCGCATGACCGCCACCCCCGTCAAGAGCGTGTGCCCGTACTGCGGCGTCGGCTGCGGGATGGTGCTGCACGTCGAGGAAGGCGAAGTCGTCAAGGTGTCCGGCGACGCCGACCATCCGGCCAACTTCGGGCGGCTGTGCACGAAGGGTTCGTCGGCGCACGTCGCGCTGCGCCGCTCGGGGCGGCTCGACCGCGCGTTCGTGCGCCGCGCGCGCGAGGACGACCTCGTGCCGCTGCCGGCGCGCGAAGCGATCGCCGACACCGCGCGCCGCCTGCGCGCGGTGCTCGATGCGCACGGGCCGGACGCGCTGTCGTTCTACGTGTCGGGGCAGATGTCGATCGAGGCGCAATACCTCGTCAACAAGCTCGCGAAGGGTTTCGTCGGCACCAACAACATCGAGTCGAACTCGCGCCTCTGCATGGCGAGCGCGAGCACCGGCTACAAGCAGTCGCTAGGCGCGGACGGCCCGCCCGGGTCGTACCAGGACTTCGATCGCGCGAACCTGTTCTTCGTGATCGGCGCGAACATGGCCGACTGCCATCCGATCCTGTTCCTGCGGATGATGGACCGCGTGAAGGCCGGCGCGAAGCTGATCGTCGTCGATCCGCGCCGCACCGGCACCGCCGACAAGGCCGACCTGTTCCTGCAGATCCGGCCGGGCACCGATCTCGCGCTGACCAACGGGCTGCTGCACCTGCTGCATGCGAACGGCCGCACCGACGGCGCGTTCATCGACGCGTACACCGAAGGCTGGGACGCGATGCCTGCGTTCCTCGCCGACTACACGCCCGGGCGCGTGGCTGAAATCACGGGGCTCGCGGAAGCCGACCTGCGCACGGCCGCGCAATGGATCGGCGACGCGCAGGAATGGATGAGCTGCTGGACGATGGGGCTCAACCAGAGCACGCACGGCGTGTGGAACACCAACGCGATCTGCAACCTGCATCTCGCGACGGGCAGGATCTGCCGTGCCGGCAGCGGGCCGTTCTCGCTGACCGGCCAGCCGAACGCGATGGGCGGGCGCGAGATGGGCTACATGGGCCCCGGGCTGCCGGGCCAGCGCTCGGTGGCGTCGGACGACGATCGCCGTTTCGTCGAGCACCTGTGGCGCGTGCCGGCCGGCACGCTGCGCAAGGAAACCGGCAACGGCACCGTCGACCTGTTCGAGCGGATGGCGGCCGGCGACATCAAGGCATGCTGGATCATCTGCACGAACCCGGTCGCCACGGTGCCGAACCGGCAGAACGTGATCGCCGGATTGCAGGCCGCGGAACTCGTGATCGCGCAGGACGCGTTCCTCGATACCGAAACCAACCGCTACGCGGACATCCTGCTGCCCGGCGCGCTGTGGGCCGAGGGCGACGGCGTGATGATCAACTCCGAGCGCAACATGACGCTGATGCGAGCGGCGGTCGCGCCGCCGGGCGACGCGCTGCCCGACTGGCGCATCGTCGCGGAAGTCGCGCGCGCGATGGGGTTCGGCGATGCGTTCGACTATGCGTCGGCGGCCGATGTGTTCGACGAGATCGTCCGTTTCTCGAATCCGGCGACGGGCTACGACCTGCGCGGCGCAAGCCATGCGGCGCTGCGCGACGGGCCCGTGCAGTGGCCGGTCGCGCCGGGCACCGCGCGCGAGCGGCACCCGATCCGCTACCTGAACGACGGCGTGAGCCAGCCGCTGCGCCCGGCCGCCGACGGCGACGACGCGCCGCGCATCGCGTTCCCGACGCCGTCGGGCAAGGCGCGCTTCTTCGCCCGGCCGCACGTCGATCCGGCCGAATTGCCCGACGACACGTTCCCGATCGTGCTGAACACGGGGCGGCTGCAGCATCAGTGGCACACGATGACGAAGACGGGCAAGGTCGCGATGCTGAACAAGCTGAACCCGCGCCCGTTCGTCGAGCTGCATCCGGACGACGCGAGCGCGCTCGGCATTGCCGCGAAGGACAGCGTCGAGATCCGCTCGGCGCGCGGCCGCGCGGTGCTGCCGGCCGTCGTGACCGAGCGCGTGCGGCGCGGCGACTGCTTCGCGCCGATGCACTGGAACGACGTGTACGGCGACGACCTGTGCATCAACGCGGTGACGAACGACGCGATCGATCCCGAATCGCAGCAGCCCGAACTGAAATACTGCGCGGTCGCACTGCGGCGCGTCGAGACCGATGCGTTCGCGTCCGCCGACGACGAGACGGCGCAACCCGATGCCCGCGCCGACGACGCACGGCCCGCGCCGGCGACGGTGCAGGCGACTGCTTCACAGGAATCCGATATGGCAGACATCGACACTTTCGCGGCCGCGCTCGGCGTCGCCGACTTCGCGCCGCCGCCGTTGACGGACACCGAACGGCTGTATGTAGCCGGGTTCGTCAGCGGGCTGAAGGCAAGCGCCGGCCGGCGCGAGGGCGGCGTGCCGGTGCTGCCGGCCGGCGCGCCGCTCACGCCGCCGGTGCGGTTCTGGCTCGACGGGATGCTCGCGGGGTTGTTCAGCCGCTCGCTGCCGGCGAGCTTGCCGGGCGCCGCGGCCCCCGTGCTGCCGGCCGATGCCGCCGCGTCCGGCGGCGTGCGGATCGTGCGCACGCGGCCGAAGGTCGTGCTGCTGTGGGCGTCGCAGACCGGCAACATCGAATCGTTGACCGAGGATTACGCGACGCAGCTGATGAACGCGGGCTTCGAGATCCGCACCGCGTGCATGTCCGACTATCCGGTGGCGTCGCTCGCCGGCGCGCAATACGTGTTGCTGATGACGAGCACGTTCGGCGACGGCGATGCCCCCGACAACGGCAGCGAATTCTGGGAAGCGCTGCAGGCCGGCGGCGCCGCGCGCCTCGACGGCGTGCACTTCGCGGTGCTCGCGTTCGGCGACCGCAACTACGACCAGTTCTGCGGCCATGGCCGCCGGCTCGACGCGCGGCTTGCGGAACTCGGCGCGGCGCGCCTGTGCGCGCGCGTCGATTGCGACGTCGAGTTCCAGCGCGATGCCGACCAGTGGCTCGAACGCGTCGTCGCGCGGATCAAGGAGGCCGATGCCGCGCTGCACGCGGTGCCGACCGGCGGCCTGGGCCCGTCCGGGCTGCTGCCGACGAAGGCGCATCCGGCGCCGTCGAAGCTCGTCGCGAACCTGCGGCTCAACCGTCCGGGCGCGGCGAAGGACACACGCTACGTGTCGTTGTCGACCGAAGGCGCGAACCTCGAATACGAAACCGGCGACGCGCTCGGCGTATGGCCGACCAACTGCCCGGAACTGGTCGACGAACTGCTGTCCGTCACCGCGCTGAAGGCCGATGCACCCGTGTCGGTGGCGGGTGTCGGCGACGTGCGCCTCGGCGACGCACTCGCGCGTCACTTCGACATCACGCGCCCGCATCCGGACACGCTCGCGTTCATCGCGTCGCGCAGCGCGAACGGCGCGCTGAAGGCGCTGCTCGGCGACGACCGCAAGGGCGACCTGAAGCAATGGTTGTGGGGGCAACAACTCGCGGACGTGCTGCACGAGTTTCCGGTCGAGCTGTCGGGCAACGAACTCGTCGGGATGCTCAAGCGCATGCAGCCGCGTCTTTATTCGATCGCGTCGAGCCCGAGCGCGCACCACGGCGAGATCCACCTGACCGTGTCGGCCGTGCGCTATCACAACGGCCGGCGCGCGCGCAAAGGCGTCGCATCGACGTTCCTCGCCGATCGCGCGGACGACGGCCGCGTGCCCGTGTTCGTGCAGAAATCCGCGCATTTCCGGCCGCCGGTGAACGGCGACGTGCCGATCGTGATGGTCGGCCCCGGCACCGGCGTCGCGCCGTTCCGCGGCTTCCTGCACGAACGGCAGGCGCGCGGCGCGCGCGGGCGCAACTGGCTGTTCTTCGGCGAACAGCATGCGCAGACGGACTTCTACTACGGCGACGAGCTGGGCGCGATGCGCGACAGCGGTTTCCTGACGCGGCTCGATCTCGCGTTCTCGCGCGACCAGGCCGACAAGATCTACGTGCAGGACCGGATGCGCGAGCAGGGCGCCGAGCTGTTCGCGTGGCTGGAGGAAGGTGCTCACTTCTACGTGTGCGGCGACGCCGCGCGGATGGCGAAGGACGTCGATGCCGCGCTGAAGGCCGTCGTCGCCGAGCACGGCGGCATGTCGGACGAAGCCGCGAACGACTATGTCGCGCGGCTCGCGAAGGCGCGCCGCTACATGCGGGACGTGTACTGACCGCGAGCGGTGCGGCGTGACGCGGCGCGGCCCGCCGGTTTGCGGGCCCGGCTTCGGGCGACGCGTTGGCCTGCGACGAGCCGCGCCGGGCCGTCGGGAAGGCCGTCGACGGCGAACGTCGCACGCGACAGGCCGGGCAGCGGGCACGGCGTTCCTGCATGACATGAACCGCCGGGCGCCGCCGGTTTGCGTTACTGCTGACGCTCCCACGCGCGCGCCTGTTCGGCACGGACGAACGTTTCCGACGACCGCGGCAGCAGGGTGCGGAACGCGCCGCCGTCGCTGTCGATCACGTCGACCATCTTCGCGATCATTTCTTCCGGATCGTGCTGTTCGAGCGGGAACGTCAGCCGCTCGGGCGTCACCGTGTGAACGGCCGGATCGTGCCAGCGCCGCGTCGTTTCCATCATCCGGTCGTTGAAACCCGTGCTGTACGGGCCCGGGTTCACGACCGCGACGCGGATTCCGTGCGGCGCCAGCTCCGCGTGCATTGCCTCGGCGATCGATTCGACCGCGTGCTTCGACGCGCAATAGGCGCCCGTGAACGGCCCGGTGATCAGGCCCGCGATCGACGACACGAATACGATCTTGCCGTGCCGGCGCGCGAGCATCCCGCGCGCGATGTGCTGCGTGAGTTCGAGCGGTCCGAACACGTTGACGTCGAACAGGTCGCGGACGATCCCGACCGGCAGGTCGACGAGCGCGCCGGCTTCGCCGACGCCCGCGTTGTTCACGAGCACGTCGACGTCCAGCTCGGCCGCGCGGGCGCGATCGTCGGCCGACGTGACATCGAGCTTGATGGCGCGCAGCGTGGTGCCGCGTTGCGCGGCAGCGGCCGTCAGTGCGTCGATCTCGGCCGTGACGCGCACGCCGGCCGTCACGTCGTGGCCGCGTTCGGCGAGCCGCAGCGCCACTTCGCGGCCGAAGCCGGTGCCTGCGCCGGTAATGAGGATGCGTTTCCGTGCCATGTGCTTACCTTGTGGTGGGAAGGGTTGCCTGAAAGCGGTCGCGGCCGTGCCGGGCGATCGCGGTGTCTTCGTCGACGCTGCCGCCCGAAACGCCGATGGCGCCGACGCAGCGTCCGCTGTCGTCGACGAGCGGTTCGCCGCCGCCGAACGTGACGAGCCCGCCGTGGCTGTGCTCGATCCCGCGCAGCGGCCCGTCGCCCGACATCGCACCGAGCGCGCCGGTCGATATGCGGAAGCGGACCGCCGTCAGCGCCTTGCGCTGCGCGAGATCGATCGCGCCGAGGAAACAGTCGTCGGTGCGCGCGAACGCGAGCAGGTTCGCGCCGGCATCGACGATTGCGATGGCGACGCCGGCGACCTGCAGCGACGCCGCATGCGCGAGTGCTGCGTCGATCGTACGGCGGGCGGCTGCGAGCGGCAGCGCGGCGGTGAGCGGGTCCATGCGAGGCTCCGGAGGGACGACAGGCCCCAGTGTAGGCAGTTGCGGTATATGGGAGAATCCGCATTCCGCTCGAAAGAGTTTCAAGTTTTTCTAATGATGAGCCGACGCGATCCGATGGCCGGGCTGCACGTGTTCATGACGGTCGCGACGGCCGGCAACTTCACGCGGGCGGCCGCCGCGCTCGGCCTGACGCCGGCCGCCGTCAGCCTCGCGATCGGGCAGCTCGAGGGCGAACTGAACGTGAAGCTGTTCAATCGCAGCACGCGCGGCGTGAGCCTGACGGAAGCCGGGCAGCACTACTGGCGGCAGACGGAGCCCGCGTACCGGCAGGTCGTGCACGCGCGCGACGCGCTGAAGGATGCGCGCAGCGAGCCGAGCGGCGTGTTGCGCGTCACCGCGCTGCCGCTGGCGCGCACGCTCGTGATCGCGCCGGTGCTGGCCGTATTCCGCGAGCGTTATCCGAAAGTGCGGCTCGAGATCCGCTACGAGAACGAACTCGTCGACATCGCGAAGGACGGGTTCGATGCGGGGATTCGCCTCGCCGACCGGCTGCAGCCGGGGACGATCGGCGTGCGGATCGCGCCGGCGCTCTCGTGCGCGCTGGTCGCGTCGCCCGGTTATCTGGCGCGGTACGGCACGCCGGCATCGATCGCAGCGCTCGAAACTCATGCCTGTATTCGCTTCCGGTTTTCGGAGAGCGGGCGGCTGCACAAATGGCTGCTGCACGACGGGCGCCGCGATGTCGATCTCGATCCGGAAGGCGTATTCGTGACGAACGATGCGGATGCGGTGATCGACGCGGCGCGTGCCGGTGTCGGGATCGCGTTTGCGTTCATGCGCGAGCGCATCGAGCAGGACTTGCGCGACGGCACGCTCGTCGAGGTGTTGCCGGGCGCGTGCCGGACGCTGCCGCCGATGTGGCTGTATTACGTGAATCGCAAGCACGTGCCGGCGAAGCTGCGCGCGTTCATCGACGTGCTGCGGGAGCGCGACGGCTCGGGCGCGGCGTAAGCGTTGCATCGGCCGGTTGACTGCAGCGCTGGCCGAGGCGGCGCATGATGGCGGCTCCAGCCACGAAACGAAGGAGTCGCGTCATGACGGTATCTCTTCATTTTCCGGTTCGTACTTTGGCCATTGCCGCGGCGCTGGTGGCGGCCGTGACCTGCAGCGCGCCGGCCATCGGCCAGACATCGACCGTACCCGCCGGTTCGGCTGCGGCAACGCCCGACAATGCGGTGCTGCTCACCGTCTTCCTGAAACACGACCAGTCGCGCCCGCTCGCCGAGCTGAACGCGCAACTGGCGAAGCAGGGGTTCTACAAGGCGTTCCCGCCGCCGGGCGTCGAAGTGGTGAGCTGGACCGTGACGATGGGGATCGGGCAGATCGTCGTGTTGCGGTTGCCGGCATCGCGGGTGCGCGAAGTCAATCGGGTGCTCGAAGATACGGCGTGGGGTGCGTATCGGACGGAGTTCTATCCGACTTACGACTACAAGGCGATCGGGTTGGGGGAGCATGAGCGGGCGAAGTGAGGTTGCGCGTGCGTGCTGCATGGTCCCGTATGAATGCAAGCAGAGGCCGAATATCCCGATGCGGCGATTTGCGGGTCAACATATTTTGACTGACTCTCGATTATCGATACGCAGTGCGATATCGGCAGGATTTTTATCTGTGGAGAGGTGGATTGCGAACCAATGCTGGAGAAGTTGGGTTGGTCGCAATCAAAATGGGGTGACTTATATGTGATGGCAAGAGGATGAGAAATATCCTAAAAATGCATTGCTCCACATCGTTGAAATTCTTTGGCAATTTTTGACATTCGCCCTATGGATTGCTGACGATTGCTTTGCTACTGTTCGTCGGTCTGAAAGAAATCAAATAAAGAACGATGAATCAGAGAGCCTACCGTCTGGCGTATTCCAGACTCCGGGGAATGGCGGTGGCCGTCGACGGGACGGCTACTGCTTCGGCGAAAACAGCTTCCGGTGAGCGCCGCGCCGGCCGGCATCCGCTCGACGGTTCGGGCCGGCTGATCGCGGCTGCATCGCTGGCCGGTGCGCTTTCGCATGCACAGCGCAGATCGTGACGAAGCGGACGCGCCCACCGACGTGATCCAGACACGGAACGGCTTATCGCCGGTGAATATCGCCAGGCTGATTTAGGGACAACTTGAGCGGAGCTATCTCACGGTGTCGTCGAACTCCGCTTGGGAACTGAAGAGATTGATTGTTGCTGGAGGGGTAACTTCTGATGTTGCAACCAATGACGTGTGGATTTCTTTGAATACTATATTTCAGAGTGTTAGAGAGATGTTGGTGATGGGTTGCGATCTTTTGCGAAGCGCGTCATGCTGGAATTGGTCGGGAATGAATGTTGGATGCGATTTTTTGGATTTTTTGACTGATTTTTGTTTTTGATATGTCTGGGTCTGGCGATGGTCTGAGTAAATGCTGAAAGGAAGGTCAGGAATTGTCGTGAGCGAATTGTCGGAAATTGATTGCCAGAAGCAACTTATCGTATCTGGAATTGATGACTTTTCTCCGAACGCGGCGCTTCCCCATGTGTTTGGTGGTCAGTTCGGATCGAGTCCTGAGAAATGGAGGGCGGCTGTTGTTGAATTCCTGTGTATTAACGTTCGGGTGGGTTTGCTGCGGTGTGTGAATCGAAAGGAGATATCGGGTGAAGATAGTGAGGTTTTATTACGAGGGTTGCTGAATTTCGGTGATAAAGAAAAGCGCGTGGATGCTGAAATGGTATGGAGTATTTTATATTTCAGTTCGACGCCAAAGATGGATGGAATATTGCAATCGTTGGGTTTGAATTCTTGGGATGCACTCAATCAAGGCGTGAGTCAGCAGTTTGTTGAAATTTTGAGGGGGGTGTATTCGAGGGTTTGAGTGGTGATGTGTAGTGTCTATTGTGACGTCCGGCTTCCAGCTGACGACGCAGTTTTGACGGCGACGGCTATGCGATGAAAAGCTGGCTTAGCTCCGCCAAGAGGGTAATGGCCTGCATAGATCAAGTAGGTCATCTGGCATAAGTAATTAGAGATATTTAACAAATAAGAGAGAAGAAAATGAAAATAAATCGACTGTGTCTCGCTACCGCGATCGGAGCGGCGGTACTGCTGGCGGGATGTGGCGGTGGCGATGGTGACGGTAGCGGCCCCACCACAAGGGGGTGTCAGGATTTCCGTGTT
>NZ_LDUL01000189.1:0-411 GCF_001043615.1 Burkholderia sp. LK4 | reverse complement strand
CCTGCCGTTCATGGTGATGCCGCTGTACGCGCACCTCGTGAAGATGGACCTCACGCTGCTCGAGGCCGCATACGACCTGGGCGCGAAGCCGTGGGTCGCGTTCACGCGCATCACGCTGCCGCTGTCGAAGAACGGGATCATCGCCGGCAGCCTGCTGGTGTTCATCCCGGCGGTGGGCGAGTACGTGATTCCGGAGCTGCTGGGCGGCGCCGACACGCTGATGATCGGGCGCGTGATGTGGGATGAATTCTTCAACAACATGGACTGGCCGATGGCGTCCGCGGTGACGGTCGCGATGGTGATGCTGCTGCTGGTGCCGATGGCGCTGTTCCAGTACTACCAGGTCAAGGAACTGGAGGACGCGAAATGATCAAGCCGAGCAAACCTCTGTCGACGGGCGTCCTCGCCTTC
>NZ_LDUL01000188.1:0-225 GCF_001043615.1 Burkholderia sp. LK4 | reverse complement strand
GATCGGCATCAGCGCGGGCGTGTATTTCTGCAGCCCCGCGAGGTAGTTGTAGAACATCGACGTCGCGCCGCCGGTTTCGGGCGACGTGAACAGGTTCTGGCCCGTTTCCTCGTCGACGATGCTCTGGTGCACGTGCATCGCCGAACCCGGTTCGTCTTCCATCGGCTTGGCCATGAACGTCGCGTACATGTTGTGACGCAGCGCGGCCTCGCGCACCGTGCGCTT
>NZ_LDUL01000187.1:0-1440 GCF_001043615.1 Burkholderia sp. LK4 | reverse complement strand
GTTGCGATGAAGGCGGTCGATATTGCCGTGGCCGGTGGTGTTGCAACGAAGGCCGCCGATGTGCCCGCGGCCGACGCCGTCGCGATGGTGGAGACCAGGCTGCAAGCGGCCGATGGTGCGGCGCCGAAGGTGACCGAAACGCAAGCAACTGGCGGTGAAGGCGAGAAGGCTGTTGTCGCTGCCGCCGCCGCCAAATCTCGCGAAGGGCGATCTTCCGGCGACGCCGTGAAGGAGCGTCGCGCGTCGTCGGGCGGCAAACGTCGGGCGGCTGCCGGTGCAAGCGACGCGACAGCAGAGCAATCTGCGCCAGTCGTGACGAGCGTCGACACGGCGCGAGCGGCGGCCGGGGCGAGCCCGGCACCGGACGCGATGTCGATCGTCGAGCCGCAGGCATCGGCGGAGCCGACCAAGCCGGCAATCGCCGCGAACCCGGCGAACCCGGCGAGCCCGGCGAGCCCGGCGAACCCGACGAACCCGACGAACCCGACGAACACGGCGAACACGGCGAACACGGCGAACACGGCGAACACGGCGAACACGGCGAACACGGCGAACACGGCGAACACGGCGAACACGGCGAACACGGCGAACATTGCGAAGGCCGTGGACGCCGCGCCGCCCCCCGACACCACCGTATCCCCTGCCACCCAGCCGGTGGCTTCCGCTGCGTCCTTTGTCACGAAGCCGTCGGTGGAGCGCGCGCAACCGGCCGCGCCGGTATTCGATCCGGATACGCACCTGCGTCCGCTGACCGACCGGCTCGCCGCGCTGCAGGCCGACGTCGACGGTTTGACGCGCACCGCCGATCGCGAGATGCGCCGCGTCAACCGCCTGCTGCTGGCGTTGGCCGTCGTCGTGCTGGCCGGGCTCGTTGCGCTGGTGCTGCAGACGCGGCAGATCGCGCACCTGAAGCAGGACGTCGCCACGAAGCAGCAGCGGATCGATCGCCTCGCGGCCGATCTGTCGACGCAGCAGGCGACGCTGATGACGCTCGAGGAGCATCACGAGGCGCTGCTGTCGCAAGTCGACCGGCTCCAGCGCAACGCGAATCGCGAGGCGGCCGTCGCGAAACGTGCGCGCCGCACGCGCTAATCGTTTCGACCCTATCATGGGAGCCCGACGGAGCAAGGATCGCGGTTCCGCGTCGGCGATCAGGCGCCGCGCGCATGCGGCAAACTGATGCGGTGTGCTGGCAGAGTTCAGGGAAAACCCTTAGAATAGCGTCCATCTAAGGGAAAACCCTAGCCACATCTGTCAGGAGTCTCACATGAGCTTCATCCTTGCCCTGCTGCAAAAGATCGACGACCTGTTCGTGTCGCCCCACCTGCCGCTCGACGCCGAATACTCGTACGCTGCGCGTCGTGCCGAAGCCGAGCGCGTGCGCCGTGCGCACCTCGTGCCGATCGTCCTGTATCGTCGCTGATTCGCTGATTCGCTGAT
>NZ_LDUL01000186.1:0-411 GCF_001043615.1 Burkholderia sp. LK4 | reverse complement strand
CCTGCCGTTCATGGTGATGCCGCTCTATGCGCACCTCGTGAAGATGGACCTCACGCTGCTCGAGGCCGCATACGACCTGGGCGCGAAGCCGTGGGTCGCGTTCACGCGCATCACGCTGCCGCTGTCGAAGAACGGGATCATTGCCGGCAGCCTGCTGGTGTTCATCCCGGCGGTGGGCGAGTACGTGATTCCGGAACTGCTGGGCGGCGCCGACACGCTGATGATCGGGCGCGTGATGTGGGATGAATTCTTCAACAACATGGACTGGCCGATGGCGTCCGCGGTGACGGTCGCGATGGTGATGCTGCTGCTGGTGCCGATGGCGCTGTTCCAGTACTACCAGGTCAAGGAACTGGAGGACGCGAAATGATCAAGCCGAGCAAACCGCTGTCGACGGGCGTCCTCGCCTTC
>NZ_LDUL01000185.1:0-944 GCF_001043615.1 Burkholderia sp. LK4 | reverse complement strand
GCCGGATCTTCCAGAACAAGACCGTGCCGGAGATCGTGCAGGAGGTCCTGTCGACGTACGGCTTTCCGATCGAGAGCCACCTGGCGGAGACTTACGTGCCGCGCGATTACTGCGTTCAGTACAACGAGACCGACGCCGCGTTCGTGTCGCGGTTGATGGAGTTCGAGGGCATTTATTACTGGTTCCGGCATGCGGAGGACACGCATACGCTGATGCTCAGCGACGCGATGTCGTCGCACACGGCGCTGCCCGGCTACGAGACGATTCCGTACATCGCGCGTGACCGCACCGCGATCGCTGACGAGGAGCATATCGACGGCTGGCTGCCCGCGCAGGAAGTGAGCGTCGGCAAGCACCAGACCACCGACTACGACTACACGAAGCCGCGCGCCGATCTTTCGTCGCAGAAGGTCGATCCGCGTGGTCATGATCACGATAGCTTCGCGTCGTTCGAGTGGCCGGGCGGGTATCGCGACGATGCGCCCGGTGCGCATTACAGCCGCGTGCGGCTCGAGGAGCAGCAGGCTGAGCATGAGCGGGCGAGTGCCGATACCGATGTGCGCGGTGCTGCGCCGGGTTACTTGTTCACGTTGGCGCATTGTCCGCGTGCGGACCAGAACCGCGAATACCTGATCGTGCGGTGCCAGTACCGCTTCCAGGAGAACGCGTATGCGAGCGACCAGGGCGCGGAGGCTGTCGTGCATCAGACGATGATGCTCGTGCAGCCATCGAACCTGCCTTACCGGTCGCCGCGCGACACGCCGCGGCCGCGCACCAGCGGGCCGCAGACGGCCACCGTGGTGGGGCCGCCGGGGGAGGAAATCTGGACCGATCAATACGGGCGCGTGAAGCTGCAATTCCGCTGGGATCGGTATGGGCAAAGCAATCAGGATTCGTCGTGCTGGGTGCGGGTGTCGAGTCCCTGGGCCGGGGGTGGGTTCGGG
>NZ_LDUL01000184.1:0-1287 GCF_001043615.1 Burkholderia sp. LK4 | reverse complement strand
CTGTCGATCTACACCATCCTGTCCCGTCGTTCCGTTCGGCGCCACAACGCCGTTTCCGCACGCGCATTCGTCGCCGTCGATACCGACGAAGTGGCGTCGCTGCTGCCGTAGCGCCTCTCCTTTCTTTACGTCGTTCGTTTCGTCTGCTGATTCGCCAACCGCATGGTCCGTGCGGTGACGGAACGCGTTCGCGCATTCGTTGCCGCGTCGCGTATCGCAATGAAACGAACGACGGCCTGATCGTCGCGCGCAGCGCGGATCGCCACGCCATCCCGTTGCGCCCATTCACCAGCGGCCTTGCGCTTTGCGCCAGGCTGCGGGGCTGTTGCACGCCGGCGTTTCGCCACATCCGGCAAGACGTACGCAACAACCCTCCGGATAACTGATTGACGTCATGGAAAGAAGGAAACCACTCGTCGGCATCACCGCCGACCACACGCAGATCGGCGCACACGCGTCGCATACGGTCGGCGACAAATACGTCGCCGCGATCGTCGACGGCGCGCAGGCACTCGCGATGGTGCTGCCCGCGCTCGGCGAGCGCCAGTCGACCGACGACATCCTCGACACGGTCGACGGCCTGCTGTTTACCGGCAGCTACTCGAACGTCGAGCCGCACCTGTACGGCGGCGAACCGAGCGCACCCGGCACGAAGCACGACCCGGCCCGCGACGCGACGACGCTGCCGCTGCTGCGCGCGGCGATCGCCGCGGGCGTGCCGGTGCTCGCAGTCTGCCGCGGCTTCCAGGAGCTGAACGTCGTCTGCGGCGGCACGCTGCACCAGCGCGTGCATGAAGTGCCGGGCTTCGCCGATCACCGCGAGGACGACGACGCACCGATGGACACGCAATACGGCCCCGCGCACGTCGTGCGACTGACGCCCGGCGGCAAGCTGCATGCGCTCGCCGGCGGCCGCGACGAAGTGCACGTGAACTCGCTGCACAAGCAGGGCATCGCGCAGCTCGGCTCCGGCCTCGCCGTCGAAGCCGTCGCGCCGGACGGCCTGATCGAAGCCGTGAGCGTCGTCGATGCACCGGCTTTCGCCCTCGCCGTGCAGTGGCACCCGGAATGGCGGCATGCGCAGGACCCGCTGTCGAGCGCGATCTTCCGCGCCTTCGGCGATGCCTGCCGCGCGAGCCGTGCCGCCCGCACGCGCGCCACGGCCGCCGCCGCGCTCGCCTGAGCGCGCCGACCCAACCAACGAGAACAGACATGCAAGACATCGAAGATTTCCTGAAGCAGCACCGGATCACCGAGATCGAAGCGATCATTCCCGACATGGCCGGC
>NZ_LDUL01000183.1:0-409 GCF_001043615.1 Burkholderia sp. LK4 | reverse complement strand
CCGAAGATCTCCTCGCGCGCGATCCTCGCATCCGGCTTCACCTCGAATACCGTCGGCTCCACGTAGAAGCCGCCCGTTTCCGCCTTCACGCGCGCACCGCCGGTGACGAGCCGGCCCTCGCTGCGCCCGGCCTCGATATAGCCGAGCACACGTTCGAGCTGGATGCCGTCGACGATCGCGCCCATCGACACCGACGGATCGAGCGGATTGCCGGGCACGTACGCACGCGCAGCCGCGACGAGCTTCTCGATGAACGCATCCTTGATGTCGCGATGCACGAGCAGCCGCGAGCCGGCCGTGCACATCTCGCCCATGTTGTAGAAGATCGCGCCGGCGGCCGCCTGCGCCGCGCGGTCGAGATCGGGACAATCGGGCAGCACGATGTTCGGCGACTTGCCGCCGAGTTCGA
>NZ_LDUL01000182.1:0-3768 GCF_001043615.1 Burkholderia sp. LK4 | reverse complement strand
CGCCCCGCTCGACGCCGATGCGATCCTGCTGCTCGGCATCGGCGAATCGAGCGACGCGCATCACATGTCGTCGCCGCATCCGGACGGGCTCGGCGCGCGCGTCGCCATCGAGCAGGCGCTTGCATCCGCCGGCCTCGGCGCGAACGACATCGACTACGTGAACCTGCACGGCACCGCGACGCCGAGCAACGACGCGGCCGAAAGCCGCGCGATCGGCGCGCTGTTCGCCGGCACGCCGTGCAGCTCGACGAAGGGCGCGACCGGCCATACGCTCGGCGCGGCGGGCGCGCTCGAGGCGGTCGTCGCCGCGCTCGCGCTGCGCGAACAGTTCGTGCCGGCCGGCGTCAACACGACGCAACCCGACCCGACACTCGTCGCCGACTACGTGCTCGCGAGCCGCGATGCGCGCGTGCGCGCCGTCCTCTCCAATTCGTTCGGCTTCGGCGGCACGAATTGCAGCCTGATCCTCGGCCGCGCCGACCACGCACGCCGTTGAGGCCCGCCATGACACTGACCGCCTTCATCGAAAGCATCGGCATCGTCGGCCCGGGATTGAGCGGCTGGCCGCACGCGGCCGACGTGCTCGCGGGCCGCGCGCCGTATGCGCCCGCCCGCACCGAGCTGCCGCCGCCGGCCGGCCTGCCGTCGGCCGAGCGGCGCCGCACGGGCCCCGTCGTGCGCACGGCGCTCGCGGCCGGCCACGAAGCGGTGGCCGCAAGCGCACGCGACGCCGCGACGCTCGCGACCGTGTTCAGCGCGTCGGGCGGCGACGGCCAGAACTGCCACGCGATCTGCGAAACCCTCGCCGGCGACGATCGCCAGTTGTCGCCGACGCGCTTCCACAACTCCGTGCACAACGCGCCGGCCGGCTACTGGAGCATCGCGACCCGCGCGATGGCGACGTCGAACGTGCTGTGCGCGCACGACGGCAGCTTTGCCGCCGGGCTGCTCGAGAGTCTGTGCCAGGTCGTCGTCGATCGCGTGCCGACGCTGCTGATCGCGTACGACACCGACTATCCGGAACCGCTGCGCGCGGTGCGGCCGATCGACGATGCGTTCGGCGTCGCGCTCGTGCTCGCGCCGGAAGCAAGCGAACACGCGCTCGCCCGCATCGACGTGCAACTCACCGACACCCCCGCCACGACGCTCGCGCACGCCGGGCTCGACGCGCTGCGCGCCGGCAATCCGGCCGCGCGCGTGCTGCCGCTGCTCGAGGCGCTCGCCGCACGGCGTTCGACACGCATCGTGCTCGACTACCTGGCCGATACACGCGTGCAGGTCGATGTCGCGATGCCGGATACGTTCGCGGAGCGTGCGTGATGACCGCGACGGTCCCGCTCGCGCCGCCGCTCGACCACGCGTGGATCGCCGCGCACATTCCGCACGACGGCGCGATGTGCGTGCTCGATACGGTCGATGCGTGGGATGCCGCCCGCATCCGCTGCACCGCGACGAGCCACCGCGATCCGCACAACCCGCTGCGCGCGCACGGCCGGCTCGCTTCCGTCTGTGGCATCGAATACGCGGCGCAGGCGATGGCCGTGCACGGCGCGTTGCTCGGTGCGCACGAAGCGCGCCCGCGCGTCGGCTATCTGGCGAGCGTGCGCAACGTCGACGCGTTCGTCGACCGGCTCGACACCTTCACGCAGCCGCTCGTCGTCGAAGCGGAACGCGTGAGCGGCGACGCCCGCTCGGTGCTGTACGGCTTCGCGCTGCGCTGCGGCGAGCGCGTGCTGCTGTCCGGCCGCGCCGCGGTGATGCTCGACGCATCGGCGGCCGGCGTGCTTCGCCCGGCGCCCGCCGACGACGCGAATCCTCGCTGAAGAGGCTTGTTCAACGGAAGGAAACCAGGTCGTGAAAGTTCGTCAGTTCATTGGTACCGCGCTCGTTCTGGCGCTGATCAGCCCGATCGCGCACGCGGACATGTCGGAAGTGAAGCAGGACATCAAGCGCGACTCGAAGGAAGCCGCGCACAAGACCGGCGAGGCGGCCCGCAGCTTCGGCCACGCGACCGCGAGTGCGGCGAAGGCGGTCGGTCACGGCGTCGCGCATGCGTCGCGCGAAGGCTGGGATGCCACCAAGCGCACGACGAAGCGGATCTTCCACAAGAACGGGTCCGGCGAGTCGGGCGGAAAGAGCGATTGACGACGGGCATCGCGCGCACCGCCTTGCGGCATGCGCGCGATGTGTGACCGCAGGTCAACGGTGATGCGTGACTGCCGCCATGCCACCGCCGTCAACGCGCGCCGCGCATGCGGCGTGCCGGCCTGGCCCGCACGCGCGCGAAACACTTGCCGTAAGCGACGAGCCAGCAATCGCGATGATCGAAGTTCCGCAGCAGCCGCGCACGGCGCCGTTCGAGCCAGAAGAGCGAGATCGCCATCGTCAGCGCGACGGCCAGTGCCGCGCCGCCGATCGCGAGTCCCATCCAGGTGTCGCTCATGCCTTCTCCGGAATGCGGGGCCGCGGCGGCACACCTGTGCCGCCGCGGCACTGGAACCAGCGGAACACGGCCCGGCACGGGCATGCGCGCCGTCCGGGCCGCCGTGCGTCAGTGCATGTGCTGGCCGCCGTTGATCGCGATGTTGGAGCCCGTCACGAAGCCGGCCTCCTCCGAGCACAGGTAGGCGACCAGCGCCGCGACTTCCTCGGGCTTGCCGAGCCGGCCCGCCGGAATCTGCGGGAGGATCTTCGAGTCGAGGATGTCCTGCGGGATCGCCGTGACCATCTTCGTCGCGAGGTAGCCCGGCGACACGGTGTTCACCGTCACGCCCTTGCGCGCAATCTCGAGCGCGAGCGATTTCGTGAAGCCGTGCATGCCGGCCTTCGCGGCCGCGTAGTTGGTCTGGCCGACCGAACCCTTCGAGCCGTTCACCGACGAGATGTTGACGATGCGGCCCCAGCCGCGCTCGACCATGCTTTCGCAGACCGGCTTCGTCATGTTGAACACGGAATCGAGGTTCGTGCGGATCACCGCATCCCAGTTGACCTTGTCGAGCTTGCGCAGCGTCATGTCGCGCGTGATGCCCGCGTTGTTCACGAGAATGTCGACCGGGCCGACGTCCCGGGCGATCTTCTCGATGCATTGCTGGCACGAATCGTGGTCGGCCACGTCCACCGGATACGCATGGAACTCGCGGCCGGCCGCATGCATCTCGGTCAGCCAGCGGTCCGCGCCGGTGTTGCTCGGCGAATACGTGACGACTACCCGGTGGCCCGCGTCGTTCAACCTGATGCTGACCGCTTCGCCGAGGCCGCCCATTCCACCAGTCACAACTGCAATTCGCTTAGTCATCCTATAAATTACCGACAAAAAAGTAATCGATGAAAGCGGGGCGACGGCATCGCACATGCTGCCGCCCCACCGCTTCGATGCGCAACCGCCCGCGTTGCAGGCACGGCACGCACCGGCACCTCGCGCGTGTTGTTGACCACTTGTCGTGCGCGAAAACCGCTTCACCCGCGTGCGGCGCTCACCGGCGCCGCACGCGGGACGAATCGTCAGGCCCCGCTCAGGCGCGCTCGACCGCGAGCGCGACGCCCATCCCGCCGCCGATGCACAGCGACGCCAGCCCGCGCTTCGCGTCACGCTTGGCCATCTCGTGCAGCAGCGTCACCAGAATCCGGCAGCCCGACGCGCCGATCGGGTGACCGATCGCGATCGCCCCGCCGTTCACGTTCACCTTCGACGTGTCCCAGCCCATCTGCTTGTGCACCGCCAGCGCCTGCGCCGCGAACGCCTCATTGATCTCCATCAGGTCCAGGTCG
>NZ_LDUL01000181.1:0-4056 GCF_001043615.1 Burkholderia sp. LK4 | reverse complement strand
CTGCTTCTTCCAAGATTGGTTGCGCTGCGAAGCCAGCGCAACAACCCTCTTTGCCTGATGACCATAGCGAGTCGGTCCCACCCCTTCCCATCCCGAACAGGACCGTGAAACGACTCTACGCCGATGATAGTGCGGATTCCCGTGTGAAAGTAGGTAATCGTCAGGCTCCCTAAGCCAGAAACCCCCGCCCGAAAAGGCGGGGGTTTTTGCATTTCGGCGGCGGAAAACCATTTGCGCTTGGAGAAAGCGCACGTCATTCATCCCGTCTACCTGGCGCGCTGGCCCGCTCTCTCAGCTGCCATCCTGCAGTCAAACCTCGCCCCGAAACGAAACCACGCGATTTGATACGATCGAAGTGGCGCCGGCGATTGCACTCGTCGACGCTCATGTTCGAAACCAGGGCTTGATGGAGAGGGCGGGAATGAATATCGGCGATGCGTCGCGCGAATCCGGAGTCAGCGCAAAAATGATCCGGTACTACGAACAGGTTGGCCTGCTTGCGCCGAGCAAACGTACCGACGCCGGCTACCGCATCTACGGGGCGGACGAAATTCATATCCTGCGCTTCATCCGTCAGGCGCGACGCCTTGGCTTTCTCGTCGAGGACATCCGCAAGCTGCTGACGCTCTGGCAAGATCGTTCCCGCGCGAGCTCGGAAGTGAAGTCGATTGCGCTCGAGCACGTGGCCGAACTCGACAAGCGCATCGCGGAACTGAGCGACATGCGCGACACGCTGGCCGATCTTGCCGCGCACTGTCATGGTGACGGGCGTCCCGAGTGCCCGATTTTGGCGCGTCTGTCCGACCCCGTCAGTGAACCAAATTAGTGCGCATATTCGAGGTTCGAAACGGGCCTCGATTCGATTTCCATAAAAATCAACAGGTTACGTGAAGTTGATGCTCGATCATTCCAAACTGGAATGGTTTCCATGCAAGTATTTCACTAGCATCTTGGTGCGGCATCGCTATAATTCGGGATAACCCTATACGGGAAATCCCTGAATCTCGATTCACCAGGGGTCCCCCTTCCTTGGAGAACGTCATGATCGCCTACATCGTCGAAAAGCTGAGCAACTGGTTCGAATCCGCAGAACGTGAACGCCGTGAGGCTTACCTCGCCACGTCGTCGGACATCGTCCAGCTCGAGAGCCGTATCCGCTCGCTCGAAACCAACGGCTACTCGCTGTAATCGGAGTCACCGTCAGGTGCCACGTGGCACCGAACGATAAGCAAGCCCCGTATTGACGGGGCTTTGTTTTTTTGTGCGCCGGATCTGGCGCAATCATCAGTGCAGCGCTATGGTATGGGCCTGCTTTTCATCCCGAAGGACACGATCATGCGTTTGCGTCTCGATGTGCGTCGCAGTGCCCGCGCGCGTCTCGTTCTCGGCGCGGTGGCGCTTGTCCATGGACTCGCGGCCGCTGCCGCGACATCGTCCAAACCGCTGATTCTCGATACGCAACGCGGCATCCAGGACGGCAAGGGCGGGTTGGTGCTGCAGACGGCGCCGCTGTCTCCCGAGCCGATCGTCGAGCCGGCAGGCATGCGGGCTCCGGCCGGGCAGGCGCCGAACACGTCGGTTCCGCTGTTCGTCGCACCGTATATCAATGTCCCCGCGTGGGGTGGACAGCCGGCCAACCAGCCAAGGCTCGCGCCCAGACCGCAGCCGTAACGCGCAGTCGCGCGATCAGTTTCCGCGGTGCTCGATCTGGCAGCGGGCGCCGCTATCCTGTCCCAGCATCTCGACCAGATAAGGGAGTGCCTCGTTCATGCTCTGGGCGAGGGTGTACGGCGGATTCAGGATGAACATCCCGCTGCCGTAGAGACCGAGTCCGTCAGTGGGCGGATTCGACACCGTCAGTGTCAGGTGCAGCCAGTTGTTCGGTTGCAGGCGCTTCAACTGCTCGGGGAAACGCTGCGATTCCGTCCGGGTCACCTGCGGGTACCAGACGGCATAGCAGCCCGTCGCGAAACGCTTCAGACACTCCGTCACGCAAGTCACCGTGCGCGCGTAATCCTTCTTGTCCTCGTAGGACGGGTCGATCAGCACGAGCGCGCGTCGCGGCGGCGGCGGCAGCAGCGCCTTGATGCCTTCGAAGCCGTCTCCGGCAAAGATCATCGCGCGTCGCCCCGCATCGCGGAAATTGTGGCGCAGCACGTCGATTTCCGTCGTGTGCATTTCGAACAGCCGCATGCGGTCCTGCTCGCGCATCGATCGCCATGCAATGTACGGGGACCCCGGGTAGAAGCGCAGTTCACCGTCGTCGTTCAGCGCGCGGACCTCATCCACATAGTCGCCCAGCGCTTCCGGCAGGTTCTTTTCGTTCCACAGCCGGCCGATGCCAGTGTCGAATTCCGACGTCTTTGCCGCGTAACCGTCGCGCAGCGAATACACGCCGGCACCTGCATGCGTGTCGATGTACCAGTACGACTTGTCTTTCTTGTTCAGGTAGCGCAGCAACTGGACGACGACGGCGTGCTTGAGCACGTCCGCGTGGTTGCCTGCGTGAAAACCGTGACGATAACTGAGCATGGCGGGCTGCCTGAAACGAAAGGTGAATCGATGAAAGCGCTTGATCGTGCGCGGCCGGCTAGGCGCGGCAGTCAGGCCGGGCGCCGATGCGGGCCGCGTATTGTACGCGAGTGGCCGTGCATCGCCTCATTCGTACGCATCGCCGACCACCTCCTCGATGCGTTGCTTCACATCCGGTGTCAGCTTCGCGGCAACGTCGAGCGCGCGCATGTTGTCGCCGATCTGCTCGATCCGCGACGCGCCCGTGATGACCGAGCTAACGTGCGGATTCGCGAGCACCCATGCGATCGCGAGCTGGCCGGTGCTGCAGCCGAGCTCCGTCGCAATTTCGCCGAGCCGTTCGACGATGTCGTTGGCGGCCTGGTCGGTCAGGCGGTCGCGCATCCAGTCGTACCCCTGTAACTGCGCGCGGCTGCCGGGCGGTACGCCGTTACGGTACTTGCCGGTGAGCAGGCCCGATGCCAGCGGGCTCCAGGTCGTGAGGCCGAGACCGTAGTCGTCGTAGAGCCGTGCATATTCCTTTTCGACCCGCGTGCGGTGGAACAGGTTGTACTGCGGCTGCTCGACGACCGGCTTGTGCAGGTGATGCCGTTCGGCGATCTCGCAGGCAGCACGGATCTCGTCGGCGCTCCATTCCGACGTGCCCCAGTACAGCGCCTTGCCGCGCACGATCATGTCGCTCATTGCCCAGACGGTTTCCTCGATCGGCGTGTTCGGATCGGGGCGATGGCAATAGACGAGATCGACGTAGTCGAGCTGCAGCCGACGCAGTGAGCCGTCGATGGCGTTCAGCAGGTATTTCCGGTTCAGCGTGTGATACTGGTTCGGCGCTTCGGCGAGCCCCCAGAAGAACTTGGTGGACACGATATAGCTGACACGCGGCCAATCGAGCGACTTGAGCGCGTGACCCATGATTTCCTCGGATTTGCCGCCGGCGTACACCTCGGCGTTGTCGAAAAAATTGACGCCTGCGTCGCGTGCTGCGGCAAGGCATTCACGCGCGACCCGCTGGTCGACCTGGTTGCCGTACGTGACCCACGAGCCGAGGGAAAGCGCGCTGATCTGCAGGCCGGAGCGGCCTAGCCGTCGATAGTGCATGCGAATCTCCTGCGTGACAGAACCGACCTTAAGGTTAGACGTTTTGCGCGCGAACGGCGGGGCCGATCGTGCACAATGGCGGCTGGCCCGCCGCGTCGATCACGCGATGAATGCCGAGGTGACGGGCACGTACTTTTTCGATCCGACAACGGGAGGAGACGGACATGGCAGCAGATCTGAATGGCAAGACCGCAGTCGTCACGGGCGCCGCGAGCGGCATCGGCAAGGAAATCGCACTCGAGCTCGCGAAAGCGGGCGCGGCCGTCGCGATCGCCGACCTGAACCAGGACGGCGCGAACGCCGTTGCCGACGAGATCGTCAAGGCCGGCGGCAAGGCGATCGGCGTCGCGATGGACGTGACGAACGAGGAAGCCGTGAACAGCGGTATCGACAAGGTGGCCGAAACGTTCGGCTCGGTCGACATCC
>NZ_LDUL01000180.1:0-1242 GCF_001043615.1 Burkholderia sp. LK4 | reverse complement strand
TGTCGTCGCGCTTCGCGAAGCGCGCGATGTCGAGGTGCGTCTTGAGCAGCTTGCGCACCGAGCGCGGCGCGTCGATATCGACGTCGTACTTCGCGTGGGCCGGCAGCGCGAAGCACGCGGCCAGGCAACCCGCGAGGGTCGCCCGCGCGGCACGGGCCGCGGCGCCGGCGCGATTGCGTTCCACGCGCGGGCCCGCGTCATGTGCCGGATGTGCTTGCTGGTTCGACTGCCCCGCCAAATATGACCTCGCCCTCGGTTGTCACGGTTTTGTGGAAAACCCTGTATTTGACCACAGCGTGCCGGCGTCAAAGCTTAATGTTTGTAAACCGCCGCGCGAGCGCGCGTGGCCGCTGCGTCATGCCCGGCGGCGCGCTTGCGGCCACCGGCTGCGCGCCAGCCCGCGGATTCGACGCGCGATTGCCGCCGGCCGTTCCCGCGTTGCGGTAAAATCCCGCCATCGTGAATCCGGCGCATCGTGCGCCGCCCGAAACGGAAAATCCAGCCATGCCGTACCAGTCCGATGTCACGCAGTTCCTGAACCAGCTCAAGCAACAGAAGCCGACGCTCGAGGAAGAGCAGCGCAAGGGCCGTTCCCTGCTGTGGGACAAGCAGCCGATCGACCTCGAAGAGCGCGCCGAGCAGCAGGAATCGCGCGTGAAGCAAACGTCGTACGTCTACTACCAGAACTTCTGACGACGTGAGCGCCGCCGACGAGGCCAGCGCCGCCCGCCAGGACGACGCGATCGCCGCGCCCGCGGGCGCCGATTCGACGCCCGACACGGTCGACGGTGTCGCGGCATTCGCTCGCCTGTACGGCGAGCCGCTGTTCAAGCTGCCGCAGGATCTCTACATCCCGCCCGATGCGCTCGAGGTGTTCCTCGAGACCTTCGAAGGCCCGCTCGACCTGCTGCTCTACCTGATCCGCAAGCAGAACTTCAACGTGCTCGACATCCCGATGGCGCAGGTCACCGCGCAATATCTGGGCTACGTCGACCAGATCCGCACGTCGAACCTCGAGCTCGCGGCCGAGTACCTGCTGATGGCCGCGATGCTGATCGAGATCAAGTCGCGGATGCTGCTGCCGGTCAAGAAGGCCGACACCGGCGAGGAAGCCGAGGATCCGCGCGCCGAACTCGTGCGCCGCCTGCTCGAATACGAGCAGATGAAGCTTGCCGCGCAGCGGCTCGACCAGTTGCCGCAGCTCGGCCGCGACTTCCTGCGCGCCGAGGTCTACATCGAGCA